>JAYWCY010000438.1:0-3740 GCA_043780175.1 Chitinophagales bacterium | reverse complement strand
TTATAATGGTGTAAAAGTTGGTGCAAATTTTCACATTATTACCGGTGATAGAAATGCGATTAAAAATATTAGACGTGCCGTTAATAGAAGCTCTTTAACGACTAAGGATTTAGTATTACAGCCACTTGCAAGTGCTAGTTCTGTAATGAGCGATATTGATATGGAAGCAGGTGTTGCCATTTTAGATATTGGTGGTGGTACTAGTGATTTAGCGGTATTTTATGAAGGTATTTTAAAACACACAGCGGTTATTCCGTTTGGTGGCGAGAATATTACCAACGATATACGTTTAGGTTTAGGTGTTTTAAAAAGCCAAGCCGAAGCAATGAAAGTGCAGTTTGGTAGTGCCTTGGCAGACGAAGCAAAAGCCAATGCATTCATCACAATACCTGGGTTAAAAGGGATGCCTGCAAAAGAAATTAGTGTTAAAAACTTAGCACAAATTATTCAAGCTCGTATGAGTGAGATATTGGATTTTGTAAGCTACCATTTAAAGCAAATTGGATTAGACCAACGCAACTTAAATGGTGGTGTAATATTAACCGGCGGCGGTTCTCAATTGAAACATTTAATTCAATTAACAGAATATACAACTGGTTTAAATGCACGTATTGGCTTGCCAAACGAGCACCTAGCACCCAACCATATAGATGAGTTGAAGAAACCTATGTATGCTACTTGTATTGGTTTGATATTAAAGGGTTATAGCGACTACGAGCATCAATACAAACAGTTTACAGAAACATTTAAAAGAGTAGAAATACCTAAGGTGCTTAAAACTGAAACTGTTATTACAGCACCGGAAGTAGTAGCTGAAACACCAGTTGAAAAAGCAATTATAAAAGAAAGAAACAAGTTAAAATTCTGGGATAAGTTTAAAGATAATTTGATCGACCTATTTAAAGAAGAAGAAGACCAGGTGATAAAATAAAGTATAAGGTTAAAGTTAGCAATAGTAAGTTACCAGTAACAAGATCCAACCCCAAACCCTTAAAGAACGAAAGAGACATTTACTTTACTAATCCGTAATTCCGAAGACATGATTCATTTTGATTTGCCTAAACAAAAGTCATCTATCATCAAAGTAATTGGTGTAGGTGGTGGTGGTAGCAACGCCGTTAACTTTATGTTCAATCAAGACGTAGAGGGCGTAGACTTCATCGTTTGTAATACCGATGCAAAAGCCATCGAACAAAGCAAAGTTCCTAATAAAATACAACTAGGTCCATACCTTACACAAGGTTTGGGTGCAGGTGCCAACCCAGAAGTGGGTAAAAAAGCTACCGAAGAAAGCCTTGAAGAAATTAAAAAAATACTAGAGGTTAATACCAAAATGGCCTTTATTACTGTAGGTATGGGTGGTGGCACTGGTACTGGTGGCGCACCTATTATTGCACAAATTTGTAAAGATTTGGGCATATTGACGGTAGGTATTGTTACTACCCCTTTCGGCTTTGAAGGGCCACGTAGATTGGCACAGGCAGAAGAGGGTATTAAGCAATTAAAACCACACGTAGATACCTTGTTAGTTATTAGCAACGATAAACTACGTATGCAATATGGTAACCTTAAAATGCGTGAGGCATTTGGCAAAGCCGATAATGTATTAGCAACCGCGGCAAAATGTATCACAGATATCATTAATAGTCGTGGGCATATTATCGTTGATTTTGCAGATGTGTGTACTGTAATGAAAAACGGTGGTGTTGCCATACTCGGTAAAGCAGAAGTTGAAGGTGAAGACCGAGCACAAATGGCTATTGAAGAAGCATTGTCATCACCATTATTAAACGATAATGATATTAAAGGCGCTAAGTGGATTTTAATTAATATCAATAGTGCAGAAGGCGATGACGAATGTACCATGGATGAATCTGAAACCATATTGAGTTATTTGCGTATGCAAGCAGGTGAGGATACTGATGTCATTGTTGGTATGGGCTACGATAATACTTTGGGTAAAAAAATAGGGATCACTCTAGTAGCTACCGGTTTCGATTCAAAAAATCCTTTCGCAAAACCAATTGTGCCTAAAAAAGAAGAACCAAAACCAGAAAAAATAGTGATGACTTTGGGCTTAGAAGGCGAAGAAAAGAAATTAACCCAGCCAGCACCATTGCCCCAATCAACGATTCCTTTTGTAGAGGTAGATCCTTTTGCACCACGTATGCAAGATGAGGTAACAGAAGCACCTATTGTCGTATTATCAGCTACTGAAAAATACTTAGCTGATTTACAAGCAGCAGAAGCATCTAAAGAACAGGTAAACGAAGTGCTACACTTTGAATTAAGTACCACCATATCTGATGATTATGTAGTACCAACTCCTGTTGTAGAAGAAAAAAAACAGGCTCCAGTTATTGATGAAAGTTTACAGTTTATAATGACTGAGCGACCTGCTGTTGGTATTATAAACAAACCTGCTAATATTTATGCCGAAACAGAGGCAAAACCTTTTAAATCTTGGTTACAAGACGATGCGACAGTGCCAGAAATACCAAAGGCTGCACCTGTATACAAAGCACCAATAGTAGAGTTTGTCAAAGATGAAGAAGAAGAGATTGCGCCAGCTTTTGAAATACATGAAAAAACCATAGTACCCGTACAAGCAATAGCAGGTGGCATAGGCGATTTTGGTGATTTAGATGAAGCAGAAGACCAACGTAGAAGAGCTCAAGAACGTATTCAAAAATTACGCAACCTAAGCTTTAATATGAACAGTGCTGATAGCAATAGTGACTTTGAAACTGTACCAGCATATATCCGCCAAAAAATGGATTTATATGGTAATGCTTTTACTAGTGCCGAGAATTTTTATAGTAAATACACGGTGAGTAAAGATGAAAATAACAATACCAATATTTCTAGCATAAACACATTTTTAGATGGTAAAAAGCCAGATTAACAAGTAAATCTAAAACGTAAAAAAATATAAATCCCAAAGCGTTTGTTTTGGGATTTTTTGTGTTGTTTGTTACGTCCTAAAAATAGATTGAAACAAAAAGGTAGTTATTATTATGAAGACCGGACAGGCAGAGTCGTAAAAAGGACTCATCATAATTTCAGCTTAGCCTTCAAATTAGGGGTAGTAGCGGCAGTAGAAAAAGGGGAAATAGTAGCTAGAACCGATTATTGGCAAGGTTTTTAGAGAAATAGAAAAAAGAATATTCATGGGTACTTTTTGCTTGTTCAAACCTTTTTTGAAACCTTTCTGGGGTTTAAAAAAGCTTTATTCTATTTCTAGAATAGAAGTTTAATAGTGGTAATAAAACAACAAATACCCGGAAGATTTTGATGCCATTGAGCTTAAAAAGAGAATAATTCATAACAAAAAAGCCCCAATTAAGGGGCTTTGTAGCGAGAACGAGATTTGAACTCGTGACCTCAGGGTTATGAATCCTGTGCTCTAACCAACTGAGCTACCTCGCCAAGGTTTTATGAGAAAACTAACTTTTAATATCAGTTTACAAATGGCAAATAGAAATTGTGTGGATACATCAACAATAGTATCTCTCTATTTGGGGTGCAAATATAGGGGTAAACCTTAAAACACAAACAGATATTTGTTCTACTATTTAAGCTCACGTGTTAAAAAAAAATAGTAGCCGATACTATCAGCTACTACTCAGCAGGTTTTCTAATTTAATGCCGGTTTTTCGACCCAGATATTAGTATTTTAACAACTTATCAATGCGCTGAATAACTTTATCTACTGTTGGTAACATTGCTGCTTCTAAATG
>JAYWCY010000437.1:0-6572 GCA_043780175.1 Chitinophagales bacterium | reverse complement strand
GATGCCATTAAAACTGCACTAAATAATGCCGGTTTTGATACAGATAGTACCAAAGCTACACCAGATGCATATAAAACTTTACCCCCTATTTGTAAGCGTAAAGAAGATGGTGGTGGTCCACAAAAAGGTAAACCCTGCCATATAGAACCATATTAGTACATAAAGAATATTAAAACTTTTTTGCTTTTTAAATTCTAGCCTTAGTATTTATTTATAATAAAAAAACAGAAACGCCGCCAAAATTTAGCGGCGTTTCTTATACAAACTATAAATTCTAAAATAATTTACTTAAAATCTGCATCCGTTAACCCACTGTTTATTTTAGCCTCTTTCACTTTAAACTCAATTATCTGACCACCCATTTCTGCTTTTTTAGTGTATGGAATTTTAATGCCATTTACACTTTGGTAGTTACTTAACTCTGATGTGCCAGCTGCCGTTATTTCTTTAATTTTTAAGCCAGTGGTCTCATCATAATAAGCGGTTATTTTAATACCACTTTCTTGCGTAATGGTTATTACATAAGCTTGCGCATCGCCAACGCTTTCTAGAGTAGGCGCTAATGATAATGTAGCCGAACCAAAACTTAACTCTGGACAAACTTGCGCATTGGCAAATAAAGTAGCTTTTGCACTAGCTGGTAAAGGCGTCGCTTGCCCATTTTGTTGCATATTAACACTATCACCATTAATTAGTAATTTAAAAGGTGTCATATTCATAGCTGGCACGCTAATTTCTTGGAACAATTGATTGGGCATTTTTTGCTTTAATACAGATTGTACTTCTATGCCTTGCACTGTGCCTATTGAAGTAATCGTTACATCTTGAATGGCTTTTAATTTATCAGCACCACCAATTGCTTTTACATACTTATCAATGACTGATGTGGCTGTAACACCTACTGGTACTGCTTTTGCGTTCATGCCAGTCCAGATATTGTTGCCTGTATTAATGTCAGGAAACTGCATTTTAGGGTCAATGGTTACATTTACCAACTTAGAGGTAGATTTATATTTAAACGTCCATTTGCTACCACGTTGCCAAATTTCGGCAGGCAATTTTACAGTATCAGTTTTTCCATTTTCTTCTTTTATTGCAATTACCACTGGCAAAGCCATTTCTTCTAAATTTTCAATGGTAATTAATGCGCCATTTGTAACATCACCACCTACATATTTCACTTCTTTTACACCTTGGTCCAGTTTCCAGTCGGTCATAAACCATTCTTTAAAAAACCAGCTTAAGTCTTCGCCACCTGCATTTTCCATAGTACGGAAGAAATCCCAAGGTGTTGGATGTTTAAATGCCCAACGTTTTACATAAGTTTTAAAGGCATAATCAAATCTATCAGCACCTAATATTTGGTCACGCAAAATATGCAGACCTAGTGCAGGTTTATTATATGCTGCAAAACCCAAATAGGCATTTTGAATCACATCTGGTGTATTCATAATTGCATCTGCATTGGGGTTAAACATGGCTTTTGCAATTCTTTGCGCATTAGCCTTTTCGGCATATTCACCCTTATTAAAATCATCTGTATCAAAATCGTTAATAAAAGTGTTAAACCCTTCATCCATCCAAGCGTATTTACGCTCGTTGCTACCAACAACCATTGGAAACCAATTGTGCCCAAACTCATGGTTTACAACACCCCATAACCCACCTTTTGTTGCATTAGAACCACAGAACACAATACCAGGATATTCCATACCACCTACAATACCTGCTACATTGGTAGCTACTGGGTATGTATATTCAAACCACCTTGAACTTAATTCAATGCTGTTTTTTACATACTCTGTTGCTCTACCCCAAGCATTATTACCATTACTTTCTATTGGATAAACAGATTGTGCTAAACATTTTCTCCCACTTTTTAAGTCAATTTTTGCAGCATCCCAAATAAAGGCCTTAGAGGCCGCCCAAGCAACGTCTCTTGCATTAACACATTTAAATTTCCAAGTAAGATTGGCTTTTGCAGGATAAAAGGAAGTGCTATTAATATCATTAGAATCTTTAATAGCTACTGTAGTATTGCTTGCAGCAGCTTTAGCCAATTTGGCAATTGTAGCTGCAGTATAAACTTCCGTAGGGTTGGTTAATTCCCCAGAACCAACTACCACTAAGTTAGCAGGTGCAGTAATACTATAATCGAAATCACCATATTCTAAGTAAAATTCAGAGCTACCCAAATAAGGAATGGTATTCCAACCTAATACATCATCGTAAACCTCCATACGCGGAAACCATTGTGCTACTTCATAGATCCAGCCGTTTTTAGTATTCAATCTACCCAACCGATCGGTACCATATTCGGGTACAGTAAAAGCATATTCTATTTTAATAGATAGCTTGCTGCCATTGGCTTTTAAGGTATCTTTTAAACGAATTTGTAAGCGTGTATCGTTAATAATAAAATTTGCTTTTTCAGACTTGCCGTTTTGGGTAACAGTAACCGATTTTATCTCATCACCTTGCGTGAATGCTTTATTGGCAAATCTACCACCTGCAACTACGCTTGTAGCTTGTGAACGTGAATCTTCACGATAAATATTTTGGTCAAGTTGCAGCCAAACAAATGGTAATTTATCAGGGCTATTATTGGTATAAGTAATGTTTACATTACCAGATACTCTGTGTTCAGCAGTATCAAGTGTTACTGCTAATTTATAATCAGCACGGTTTTGCCAATATTTAACACCAGGTTCGCCACCTGCAGTGCGATATTCATTGCCATTTGTGGTGTAAAATAATGGGTTAAATACTTTGTGTTGATCGTACTTTGAGGTGGGTGGTGGCGTAGCTGTTTGTGCTACACTCATTTGTGCATTACCAACTAAAGCTAATAATGCTACGACAGATGCTTTTACAAGTTTCATAGATGCTAATAAAATGATTAAGATTTAAAATTAGCCGTAGCATTGTTGCCAAACAAAAAGAATATTGCAAACGGGCATTTTGGCAATACAAAACCTTCTTCTTTTATAACATTTCCATTTGTTACATTTGCAATCCTTAATCAATTTTTTAAGCGGCGATAGTTATGATTAATATTAGTTTCCCAGATGGTGCAATAAGACAATACGAACAAGGTGTAAGTGCACTAGACGTAGCAAAATCAATTAGTGAAGGGCTGGCCAGAAAAGTATTGGCAGCCAATGTAAACGGACAAGTTTGGGACGCCTCAAGACCATTAACCACGGATGCGTCGTTAAAATTAATAACTTGGGATGACAGTGATGGTAAAAATACGTTTTGGCATTCATCAGCGCATTTAATGGCCGAGGCAGTAGAATCTATGTTTCCTGGCGTAAAATTTTGGGTAGGCCCTGCATTAGACAAGGGTTTCTATTACGACATGGATTTGGGTGATAAAAAGTTAACTGATGAAGATTTAGTTATTCTTGAAAAGAAAATGAATGAGTTGGCAAAAAAGAACAACTTATTTATTCGTAAAGAGATTTCTAAAGCCGATGCCGTACAATATTTTGAAGCAAAAGGTGATGAGTATAAATTAGACTTACTGGGCAACTTAATCGATGGTGGAATTACGTTATACACACAAGGTGATTTTACCGATTTATGCCGTGGACCGCATATACCAAATACTGGTTTTATAAAAGCCATTAAACTTACAAGCATTGCTGGTGCTTATTGGAAAGGGGATGAAAAAAACAAACAGCTAACACGTGTTTATGGCATTTCTTTTCCTAACCAAAAAGAATTGGATGACTATTTACTATTATTAGAAGAAGCGAAAAAACGTGACCATAGAAAACTTGGCAAAGAGTTAGGCATTTATACAATGAATGATGAGGTAGGACAAGGTTTAGTGCTTTGGATGCCTAATGGAACTGTAATTATAGAGGAACTTGAAAAGCTAGCGAAAGAAACTGAAAATGAAGCAGGCTATAAAAGAGTTGTAACACCTCATATTGCTAAAGAAAGCTTGTATATAACGAGTGGTCACTTGCCATATTATGCTGATAGTATGTTTCCACCAATGGAAATGGACGGGGAGAAGTATTATTTAAAAGCCATGAACTGCCCGCATCACCACAAAATTTTTGATGCAGAGCCTAAAAGCTATCGTGACTTACCTTACCGTATTGCAGAATATGGTACTTGCTACCGTTACGAGCAAAGTGGTGAATTATTTGGCTTAATGCGTGTTCGTTGCTTGCACATGAACGATGCACATATCTATTGCAGTAAAGAAGACTTTGCACAAGAGTTTAAGGCTGTAAACGACATGTATTTAAAATATTTTAAAATATTTGGAGTGGATAAATATGTCATGCGTTTAAGCTTACATAATCCTGAAAAATTAGGTCAGAAATATGTAAATGAGCCAGAACTTTGGAAAGAAACGGAAGATATGGTGCGTAAAGTTTTAATAGAAACTGGAACACCTTTTGTAGAGGTTCAAGATGAAGCTGCATTTTATGGCCCAAAAATAGACGTACAAATTTTTAGTATTATTGGTAGAGAATTTACCTTAGCTACAAACCAAGTTGACTTTAATTCGGGTAGAAAATTTAAACTACAATATACTACTAAAGATAATTTGACCGATATCCCTTTAATTATTCACCGTGCACCTTTGGGCACACACGAGCGTTTTATTGGATTTTTGCTAGAGCATTATGCAGGTAAATTCCCAGTGTGGTTATCGCCATTACAAGCAAAAATATTACCAATTAGCGATAAATTTATGCCTTACGCCGAAGATGTAATGAAACAATTACGCAAAGCGGGTGTTAGAGTAGAAATTGATGAAAGACAAGAAAAAATTGGTAAAAAAATTCGCGAAGCAGAATTAAGTCGTGTGCCGTATATGTTGGTAGTAGGCGAGAAGGAGGTGAACGAAAATAGGTTATCAATCCGTCGTCAAGGTAAAGGCGATGCTGGCTCGCAAAGTATAGAAGAATTTATAAAAAATATTGTTGAAGAAATTTTAGAGCGTAGAAGCGCAGAATAATATAATTTTACAGAATGACGGCCGCACAGCATATCAAATTTTATGACTTTTTTAGGCAACAGCTTAATTTAGATGATGCCAAGGCGAAAATATTTGTTGAAGAAGTAGATAAGATTGTAGAAAATAAATTTGATACCGAAAAAGATAAATTTTCGCCAAGAACGGATATTCAAGATTTAAAGCATGAAATGAATATGCTGCGCCAAGAAATGAAAACCATTGCAGCAAAAACAAAAAGTGAAATAAAATCTGAAATAAATAAATTAATTGTTTGGATAATTGCTACCGTGTTTGCATCGGGAGCTTTTTTTATAGCAATTGCAAAGTTTTTTCTTTAACAAAAATACATAACCAAATAAGTTTTAATGGCATTACCATTTAAAGGCGGTGGGGCAGGCAGATTTAACCCACGATTTAACAGACAACCAGAACCTGAACATCGTATTAACGAAAGAATCAGAGCATTACAAGTGCGTTTAGTAGGCGAAAACGTTACGGTTGGCATTTACCCAATACAAGAAGCCCTAAAGATTGCGCAGCAACTTGAATTAGATTTAGTAGAAATATCGCCAAATGCAGACCCACCAGTTTGTAAGGCAATTGACTATAAAAAGTTTCTTTACGAGAAAAAACGTAAGGAAAAAGATATGAAAGCCAATGCCAAGCAAAGTGAGGTAAAAGAAGTTCGCTTTACGCCTGGTACAGACGACCATGATTTTGACTTTAAAGCTAAACACGCTGAGAAGTTCTTAAAAGAAGGTAACAAAGTAAAGGCTTACGTTCAATTTAAGGGTCGTGCAATTATGTTTAAAGAGCGTGGCGAACTAGTACTACTAAAATTTGCAGAGCGCTTAGCAGATAGTGGCCAACCAGAAAGTTTACCAAAATTGGAAGGTAAAAGGATGTTTTTGATGCTAACACCAAAAACAGCTAAAAAGAAGAAAGAAGCCGAATAAGCTATCTCAATAATAAGAAAGCCTCACATCTGTGGGGCTTTTATTGTTTTAAATGAATAATTGATGTGGAAATCTTTATCATTAGGGTAAAGTTTTACCAAGCTTAAATACGATTTCTTTTTTTGGAAAAATACCCCTACTTTTGCAGCCCATTTCCCACAAGGCTCAACAAGTTCTCGTCTGTTCGAGACGCCAGCAGGGTGTAATCTTAACAAAGATTATTTTATGCCAAAAGTAAAAACAAACTCAAGTGCCAAGAAACGTTTTAAAGTAACGGGCACAGGCGAAATCACTTTTCAAAAGGCCTTTAAACGCCACATCTTAACTAAAAAATCTACCAAGCGCAAACGTGCATTACGTGCTAAGGGTATGGTTGGTCCAGCTAACAAAGATTTTGTTATGCGTTTATTAGCTTTAAAATAAGCTTCCACGAAACAAGTTTCGAGGAACAAGTTTCAAAAGCAAAAAAACATTTTAAAATCTGTTAGTTCATCTAACAACAAACTTATAGAATATGCCACGTTCAAAAAATGCAGTCGCATCAAGGGCTAGAAGAAAAAGAATACTTGACCAAGCAAAGGGTTATTATGGTAAACGTAAAAACGTATATACCGTAGCCAAAAACATCGTTG
>JAYWCY010000436.1:0-4549 GCA_043780175.1 Chitinophagales bacterium | reverse complement strand
CAATAAAACTAGGGCTGGTAATGCGGCTCCTCATGCTGATCCAGCAGGTAATTTTGTTGATATTGACTTCCCTTTATTTAGATTTGGTGAAATTTATTTAACCTATGCAGAAGCAGTGTTACGGGGTGGTACTGGTGGTAGTAATGCAGTCGCATTAAACTATATTAACCTATTACGTACAAGGGCTTATCGTGGTAGTACAACTGGTAATATTACAGCTGCACAATTAACGCTAGATTTTATTTTGGATGAAAGAGCAAGAGAATTGTACTATGAAGCAACTAGAAGAACTGATTTAATTAGGTACGATAAGTTTACAACAGGCACTTATTTATGGGCATGGAAAGGTGGTATTGCTGCAGGCAGATCTACTGATGCTAAGTACAATGTTTTTCCATTACCAAGTACCGATTTGTCATCTAATCCAAACCTTGTTCAAAATACAGGTTACTAATCACATCACTTTTAATACTTCACTATTATGAAACATATTATTAGTCAACTAAGCATGATTGTATTGTGCAGTTGCTTATTATTTGCTTGTAAAAAAGATTTGCAAGACACAACTATTCAAACCGCAACAGCTTCAGTGGTAACCTTATCACCAGCTACTATAGTACTAGCTGCTACAGCAGTAAATGATACCGTTGAAACGGTTTCATTTACACCTACAAAATACGGCTTTAGTGCAGCAGTAAGTTATGCGGTGCAAATTGCAAAAGCGGGTACCAATTTTGCTTCGGTAACACAAGTAAATCTTGGCAGTAAAACACAATTAAAATACTTAGGTGCGGGGTTAAATCAATTAGCTATTGTAGCAGGTATTGTACCAGGTACTTCTGGTCAATTAGAAGTTAGAGTAAAAGCTTCTTTAAGTGATTCTATTTTTACATATTCTGCACCAGTTACGCTTACAGTTACACCATATCAAGATTTGTATCCTGCATTATTGGTAAAAGGTGGGAATAGCTGGAAAACACCTGCAACACGCACCAATGGCTTTTTATTGACGGCCGTTAAAACAGCAGATAAATATGAAGGCTATATTAACTTGCCCAATGCTGATGGTTATGGTGGCGATGCGTTTCAATTAGTATCTACAACCAACGGTACTGTTTATGGTTGGGGCGGTACAGGCACTACCATAGCAGCAGGTGCTAGTGGTAATTTATGGTTAACTGTTGCACCAAATTATATGAAAGTAAATGTAGACTTGACTGCGAATACCATCAACTACCTCGCTACTAAATTTTATATTTCTGGTGATGACAATGGTTGGAGTACGTCTGCAACGCCAATGACCTTAAATACAAGCACCAATCAATTAATTGCTACCAATGTATCGCTTACTGCTGGTAAGGTGTTTGTGTTTACTTGTAACGGTGGTTACGACATTAGCTATAAAGTAGACGCTAATGGGAAGTTGGTATTTGCAGGATCGCCTACCTGGGCTGGTACCAATATACCTATTACTAAAACTGGTATATTTACTGTGGTACTTGATTTAAGTGCAGGCGACGGTAGTTATACTTATAAAATTCAATAGGCAGTTACCGGATAATTTCCATTTACAATATGTATTGTGTAATGGTGACACGAATTTTACAAGATTTTTAAGCGATATTCAAACATTGTCAATATGAATTACAAATATCATTTCAAAACAATAATGACTAGTTTATTTTATAGTTTTTTATTAAGTATAACAATGTTGTCTTGCAGTAAAACTGATACTGGTGCAGCTATTACATTACCAACACCAATTACACCTGTAACAGTGATACCACCAGTAATACCAACTGCCACAGGCTTTGCCAAAGGTGCAGATGTTGGTTGGATTACAGAATTAGAAGCCAATGGTAAAAAGTTTTATACTAGTGCTGGTGTAGCAACAGAAGGTATGGCGTTGCTAAAATCGCTTGGTATAAACACTGTTCGATTACGTGTTTGGGTTAATCCTGCAGATAATTACAATAGTACGTCCGATGTAGTTGTTAAGGCTGTAAGAGCTAAGAATCTTGGATTAAGAATTATGATAGATTTTCATTACAGCGATACTTGGGCAGATCCTGGTCATCAAACCACACCTGCAGCTTGGGCATCTCAAGATATTAATGGATTAAAAACATCTGTTGCTAATCATACCACTGCTGTATTAGCTACGCTTAAAGAAAATGGCGTAACACCAGAATGGGTACAAGTAGGTAATGAAACCAATAATGGTATGCTGTGGCCGCTTGGTAAAGCATCTACCAGTATGGCCAATTTTACAGTATTAGTGAACGCTGGCTACGATGCCACAAAAGCTGTTTTTCCGAATGCGAAAGTGATTGTGCATGTTTCCAATGGCTATAATAATGCAACTTTCTTATACATTTTTAATGGGTTAGCCGCCAATGGTGGCAAGTACGATGTCATTGGGATGTCATTATACCCAACAGCGGCAAATTGGTCAACTTATAATACACAATGTTTAGCCAATATGAACGATATGGTAGCGCGTTTTAACAAAGAAGTGATGGTGGTGGAAGTTGGGATGCCTTGGGACGGTGCAGCAGATTGTAAAGCATTTTTAAATGACTTAATTGCTAAAACTAAAACAGTTACCAACGGTAAGGGTACTGGCGTTTTGTACTGGGAGCCTTTAGCATACAATGGTTGGAAAGGCTACTCTTTAGGTGCATTCGACAATAGTGGTAAACCTACTATTGCTATGGATGCTTTTCAATAATTCATTATTACAAAATACAATACTAGCTTCATTAGCGCTATATTTCAATACAATCGTCATGCAACAAAAAGGCCGTTTTATTTTTTCAAAGGTAGTCGCCATTTTATTTATTATAGTTGGTTTTACCTCTCAAATTTATACTCAAACAATTGTTAGTTTAGATGAAGGCTGGAAGTTTCATCTTGGTAATGCAGCCAATCCTGAAAAAGATTTTAACTATAGCATAGCTAATATATTTTCCAAATCAGGTACCGCTTCAAATACCCCTATTGATAGCAAGTTTAATGACAGTAGTTGGCAAACTTTAAACGTACCACACGATTGGGCAGTAGAATTACCTTTTGGTAATTCTACTAATTTTGATGTAGAGTCACATGGCTTTAAGCCTGTTGGTGGCTTATATCCTGAAACAAGTATTGGTTGGTATCGCAAGCATTTTAAAGCCAATCGTTCAGATTCCGGCAATCGGTATCAGTTGCAGTTTGATGGTATTTTTCGAAATGCTAATATCTGGATTAATGGCTTTTTTGTAGGTAATAATTTTAGTGGTTATTTAGGTGCTACTTACGATGTAACTGACTATATCAATTTTGATAAAGACAATATCATTACGGTGCGTGTGGATGCCACACAGTACGAAGGTTGGTTTTACGAAGGTGCTGGTATTTACAGGCATGTATGGCTGCGCCAAAATAACAATTTACACATTGCAGATGGTGGTGTATTTGTACATGCAGAAGTACAAGGCAATAGTGCTACAGTTACTTCAGAAACAACCCTAGAAAACAAGAATTTAACACTGGCTAATGCAACCGTTACTACCTATATTACAACAAGAGACGGTAAACAAATTGCAGAATCAAAACCGCAGCCACTATCGCTTGTAGTAAATGCAAAAGGTACAGTAAAGCAAATGCTTACTGTTGCTAATCCTACACTTTGGGATATAGACAATCCTTATTTGTACCGAGTTGTAACAGTTGTAACATCTGGTACAACCATCGTTGATAAAAAAACCACACGCTTTGGTATTAGAACTGTTCGTTTTGATGCGACTGAAGGCTTTTTCTTAAATGGCAAACATCTAAAAATTCAAGGTACTAATAACCACCAAGACCATGCAGGACTTGGTACAGCTTTGCCAGATTATATTAATTATTATCGCATTCAGTTATTGAAAAATATGGGTACTAATGCGTATAGAACTAGCCATGCTGCTGCAACACCCGCATTATTGGATGCTTGCGACAGCCTTGGTATGTTGGTGTTAGATGAGCAACGTTTGCTTAATAGTAGCCCAGAATATATCAGTCAATTTGAACGCTTAATATTACGTGATAGAAACCATCCATCTGTATTTTTATGGAGCATTGGCAACGAAGAAGGTTGGATTCAAACCAATACTTTTGGTAAACGTATTGCACAAAGTTTATTGGCAAAACAACAAGAATTAGACCCCACACGCACCAGCACTTACGCGGCAGATTTGGCCAATGTTTTTAAAGGCGTGAATGAAGTGATACCTATTCGTGGGTTTAACTATCGCCAATTTGGTGTGGCAGATTATCACAAAGATCATCCTAATCAACCGGTGATTGGCACTGAAATGGGTAGTACTGTTTCTACTCGTGGTATTTATGAAAAAGATACGATTCATGCATATTTGCCTGATCAGGATATTACAGCACCGTGGTGGGCAAGTAGGGCAGAAACCTGGTGGAAATTAGCAGCAGAAAATGCGTATTGGCAAGGTGGTTTTGTATGGACGGGCTTTGATTATCGTGGCGAACCAACGCCTTATAAATGGCCAAATATTAA
>JAYWCY010000435.1:0-4947 GCA_043780175.1 Chitinophagales bacterium | reverse complement strand
ATCGGTCGTACAACACTATTTTAATGTAGTACCTACCATTTATATTTCTAAAAGTTTGCCTAATAACCAATCAATAACTGTAGGCTATAATATTCGTTTACAAAGGCCATATATCACAGATTTAAATCCATTTGTTAATAATACAGATTCATTAAATATTCGCTTTGGCAACCCTAATTTAAAACCACAGCTGATACACAACTTAGAGTTTGGTTATAGTTTGTTTAAGGGTGCTAATAGTGCCAATATCAAAACTAGTTTTTACTATAGCAATAATCGTATTACACAATATGCCAACTTTAATAATAACACTGGTATTACTTATTATACCAGCGATAATATTGGCAGAAACTATGGCATGTCATTAAGTACATTTTTATCGTTAAAACCTATAAAATGGATGACTATTAATGGCAATATTGGCCTTAAATATGATTTTATTATTAATAAATTAAATACAGATATACACAACCAGGGTTTAAGCGGCTGGGGCAACCTAAATGCGTTGTTCGATTTTAACAAACAATCTGGTATTTCAAGTTATGCCGGCTTAAATAAACAAGCGGTATCGTTACAAGAAAGCCCAGGTATATTTTACTGGTATGGTGCAGGATTTTTTTATAAATTTTTTAATAATAAAATTCGCGTTGCAGTGCGCATAGACAACTTCTTAGAGTCGCAAATTAGGTATCGAACAACCAGTAATGGTAGTAATTTTACCAGTTATCAAAACATCAATAGTCCGGGTAGAGCCTTTGGTCTATCTATGCGGTGGAGTTTTGGAAAATTAACAGATAATGTGAGTAAAAAAAGAGGTGTGAGTACTGATGATGTAAAGAAATAAGTTAATAAAAGATAGTTAAAGAAGCCGATAACGTTTTTCTCATGTTGCTTATCGGATTGTCGTGCTGGGTTTCTACTCGGCACTTTTTTTATTTTTTACACAAAGAATACAAAGTAAACCAAAACATTCTTGCGGTTAAAACATTGAATTTTTATCTAAATAGAGTGAAATGCACTTAAAGTTATTTTCTCAATCTCATTTGTTTCGTTGTATTCATTGTGTGCTTTGTGTGAAACTATCCTGTACATTCGTAGTACTATGTCAGATATTTATTTGGTAATTATAGGTATTGCAACCACACTCCTTTTTATTGCCTTTTTTGCAGGGTATGAAATTGCTTTTGTAAGTGCCAATCGTTTAAGTATTGAGCTTAAGAAAAAACAAGGTAAGCGAAGCGGTATCATCCTCTCTAATTTTATGGAGCATCCAACAAGGTTTATAGGCACTTGCTTGGTAGGGCTTAATATTTTTTTGGTGATTTATGGGTTACTTTTTGATGAGTTATTAAAGCTGATTATTTGGAATCCTTTGCCAGTTTGGCTAAATAATAACTATGCAAAACTGTTTGTAGATACCTTAATCTCTTCATTTGTTGTGCTTGTAATTGGTGAATTTATTCCCAAAGCTATTTTCCGCGCTAAGAACGATATTTTGGTGAGTGCTTTTGCTGGTTTGGCAAACTTCTTTCATGGCTTGTTTTTGCCATTAGCCACCTTTTTTGTTGGCATTTCTCAATGGATATTAAAATACCTATTTAACGTCAAAGTGGGTGATAGAAATAATGCCTTTAGTAAAGTAGATTTAGAGCACTTTTTTCAACAAACAAAGGAGCAAGACGATGATAGCCAAGAGCTAAATACTGAGTTATTTGAAAATGCGTTGAGCCTACCAACCATTAAAATTCGCCAATGTTTAGTGCCACGCACCGAAATTGAAGCCATAGAAATTACGGCTACCGTAGAAGAATTAAGGCAACATTTTGTAACAACACAGTTGAGTAAACTATTGGTGTACGATGAGAATATTGATAATATTCTTGGCTATGTGCATCAGTTAGATTTGTTTAAAAAACCCGCTACACTAAAAGAAATCTTGCTGCCTATTTTTCCTGTGCCAGAAAGTATGAGTGCTACTGATTTGATTAATAAATTTACCAAAGAAAGAAAAAGTATCGCTTGGGTGGTTGATGAGTTTGGTGGCACGGCTGGCATCATTACCATGGAAGATGTTTTAGAAGAAATTTTTGGTGAAATAAAAGACGAATACGATACAGAAGACTTTGTAGAAAAGCAATTGGCAGAAGATGAGTTTATTTTTAGCGGTCGCTTAGAGCTAGATTATTTAAATGAAAAGTATAATCTCGAGTTTCCTACAGGTACTTCAGAAACGCTAAGCGGTTATATCATCAATCATTTTGAAACCATACCAAAGCAAAAAGAAAGTATTATTATAGATGATTACCAATTTGATATTTTAAATGTAAGTGATACCAGAATAGAGATGGCCAAGTTAAAAATTCTACGATAGCATTCAGGTATAAATAAACTAAAAAGCTACGAACAAATAAATTGTTCGCAGCTTTTTTTATGTGTAATTGCCCAAGTTTAATCAACAGTTTTTTCGGGGCGCATTTGTGGAAATAGCAACACATCCTGAATTGAAGGATTGTTGGTCATTAACATACACAACCTATCAATACCAATACCAATACCACTTGTAGGCGGCATCCCATATTCTAAGGCACGTAAAAAGTCGTTGTCAATAAACATTGCTTCGTCATCACCTCTTTCCATCAGTTTCGCTTGTTCTTCAAAACGCGCACGTTGGTCTATCGGGTCGTTCAATTCGCTATAAGCGTTGGCAATTTCTTTACCATTTACCATTAACTCAAAACGTTCTACCAAGCCTTCTTTGCTACGGTGTTTTTTAGTCAAAGGACTCATCTCAACAGGGTAGTCAATAATAAAAGTTGGTTGTATGTAAGTATGTTCTGATGTGGCGCCAAAAATCTCATCTATCAATTTGCCTTTACCAATATTGTTAGGCACAGGAATATTCAATTGTTTACACACGTCACGTAAGCCAGCTTCATCTTTATCGCTTACATCAATACCGGTATTTTCTTTAATGGCATCGTGAATGCTGATACGCTTAAATGGCGCTTTAAAATTGATGGTTTTATCACCAACAGGCACATCTGTTGTATTATGTAATGCCAAAGCAATTTTCTCGAATAATTGCTCAGTTGTATCCATCATCCAGAAATAATCTTTGTAGGCTGTATACCACTCTAAAACGGTAAATTCAGGGTTGTGTGTTCTGTCCATACCCTCGTTTCTAAAGTTGCGACTAAACTCGTACACAAAATCAAAACCGCCTACAATTAAACGTTTCAAATACAACTCATTGGCAATACGCAGATACAAAGGAATATCTAGTGCATTGTGATGTGTAGTAAACGGCCTCGCAGCAGCACCTCCAGGAATACTTTGCAACACAGGCGTATCAACTTCTAAGGCGCCTTGTCCGTTTAAAAATTCACGAATGGTATTAATCAATTTGGTGCGTTTAATAAACGTCTCTTTCACAGCAGGGTTTATAATTAAATCTGCATAGCGCTGTCGGTAGCGAAATTCTGGATCTGTTACTTCATCAAACGCATTACCTTCTTCATCACGTTTTACAACTGGTAATGGTTTTAGCGATTTGGCCAATAAGGTTAAGGTTTGTGCATGAATGGATGTTTCGCCAGTTTTGGTAATAAATACATAACCAGTTACGCCAATAAAATCACCAAGATCAAGACCGTGCTTTACCAAATTGTCCCACATTGATTTGTCTTCTTCGGGATACAATTCATCGCGTTTCACGTAAGCTTGAATAATGCCTTTGCTATCTTGAATTTTAATGAAAAATACCTTGCCTTTATCATTAATACTCATAATGCGACCAGCCACACAAACACTGGCATAATCGTTTGTATTGTCTTCGGTAAAATTGTCTTTAATGTCTGTTGAGTAGTGCGATACAGGATACAATGGTGCTGGAAAAGCATCGATACCAGCTGCCTGTATTTTAGCTAGTTTCTCTCTTCTAATAATCTCTTGTTCACTTAAATGTTGACTCATAATGCAAAGTGTAATGTATGATGTGCGAAGTAAAATGGATTCATACCGCACATTTTCTAAATATTGAGCGGCAAATTTAAAGGTTTATTGCTACGGTCTTTGCTTGTTTAATCTTTTGCATACACATTAGGTTGGTGTAACTGCATAAAACGCTTACACATATCTTCTGGTAAGGCTTCCCAACCAAATTGTGCATACAAGCCTTGTGCATCTCTAGTGCCAAGTAACCAGCGCCTTAAACCTTGTAATTCTGGGTGTGCATGTATGGTTTGCAACAACCATTTTGATAACCCTCTTTTTCTGTAAGTTTCTATAATAAATACATCGCACAAGTACGCAAAGGCTGTCATATCTGTTACTACTCTTGCAAAACCAATTTGTGTGGTACCATCATACATACCAAAACATAATGAGTGCTTGATAGATTTTTGTACCATGGCTAATGGAATATTTTGCGCCCAATAAGAGTCTTGTGATAGATATTGGTGAATGGCAGTAATATCCAATAAATCAGGGTTGGTACTAATCCTATAGTTGTTATTAGTAACCTCATAAAATGGATGATTCATTAAATAGTTTTTTATAAATAAATGCTTTTGATAGTTCAATCATATCGGCAGGTTGCATAGTGCCAAGCGTAATATTTTCTATACGATAGCGAATTAAACGTATGGTGGGAAAGCCAATGGCAGCAGTCATTTTACGTACTTGTCTGTTTTTGCCTTCGGTTAAAATAAGTTGTATCCAAGGCGCAGGAATGTCTTTTCTAAATCTAATGGGTGGTGTACGTGTTGGTACTATTGGCTCTGTAGTAAACAAGCTTGTTTTACAAGGTTTAGTAGCATACATAATACCATCAATATTTATGGTTACGCCCTTTTGTAAGCTACTTACAGCTTCTGTTGTAGCATTGCCATCTACTTGCGTCCAATATTCTCTTTCGTGTGCAAAGCCTGGGTTTAGTAAACGATGATT
>JAYWCY010000434.1:0-2007 GCA_043780175.1 Chitinophagales bacterium | reverse complement strand
TTTAAAATAACACTCATCCTTCTACGTTCAAAGTCAAAAGGTATTTCATCTACTTTTAAAAAGTACTCATCTACCTTCAAATGGTCGTGTACTTCTACATGGTCTAGTACAGCCACATCCAATAAATTTTTGAGCCCTGTTTGGTAATAACTATTTAAGTACGCCCATTTTAATACTTCTTCATCTTCATCGCCAAAAATATTCAAGTGTCTTTCTAGTACTATTTTATCCATCGTCAGGGTGCCTGTTTTATCGGTACACAATACATCCATCGCACCAATATTCTGGATCGCATTTAATCGTTTTACAATTACTTTTCTTTTGCTCATGCTAATGGCACCTTTGGCAAGGTTGGCAGTTACAATCATGGGCAACATTTCGGGTGTTAACCCAACCGCAACAGCAATTGCAAACAGTAAAGCTTCTAACCAATTACCTTTTACAAGTCCATTAATTACAAAAATTAGTGGTACCATTACCAACATAAATTTTATAAGTAAGTAACTCACCTTATTTACACCTTTGTCAAAACTTGTTTCGGCTGTTTTACCGATGATAGATTTGCTTAATGACCCAAAATAAGTTTGGTTGCCGGTGTTAACAATCATGGCAGTAGCCGAACCACTAATGACATTAGTTCCCATAAAACAAATATTATCCAGTTCTAAGGGGGATATATTATCAGCATCACGAACAGCAAGATTTCTTTTTTCTACCGGCATAGATTCGCCAGTGAGCATAGATTGGCTCACAAATAAATCCTTTGATTGTATGATGCGGCAATCGGCAGGTATCATATCACCCGCGGAAAGAAAAATTATATCGCCTGGTACCAGTTCTTTAATGTCAATTTCTATTTTACCTTTTAATTTGCGTAACACGGTAGCCGTGGTTTTCACCATACTTTTTAATTTCTCAGCAGCCTTGTTGCTTCTAAATTCTTGTGAAAAACGAAGCAACGAACTTACCATAACCATAATTGCCACCATGATAACCGTTTTGTATTCTGCTTCGCCTGGTGCTGCCAACCACACATCCATAATAAATGAAATGATGGCAATAATGATTAAAATACCTATAAATGGATTAATGAAAGCCTGAAACAATTGCTTTATCCAAGAGGGTGCTTTTTCGTGGTGTACTTCATTTAGCCCAATTTTATGTAGCTTTTCTATTACCTGCAATGCGCTTAGTCCTTCTGTGCTGGTATCAAACATTGCAAAGAAAAAATGGCTGTCGCTACGGCTGGCATTTCTAAGTTTAGTAACAGCTTCTTCATCGATACCGTTACCATTAGGTATAAAAGAAATTTTGTTTTTTATTGTATCTTTTACTATTGTCAACATATTTCTGTTTTTATTTTTCTTTACGATACATTATTAAAATAATGATTAAAAAAAGTATCATAAATAGTCCAATTATGGTATATTTAAATACGGGTAAAGTATTAGCAGGATGCCGAAGCCACATTATATTCAAATCTACTAAATACAATGCTACGAGTATTATTAACGCAGCACAAACCCATTTAAAATTTGCTCTCATTTTTTTGATTTATATATCACTGTGTTGCCCTATTACTTCCCAACTTTCCTTTATTACATCATGCTCTATGGTAAGCCTACTAGCGATGCGTTCCATTAAATGATCCTGAGGCGAAGCACTTTTTATTTCGGCGGTAATGATTGCTTTATAGAGCCAACACTTACCAATGTATTGGTACGTAGCCCTGCACTTTTCTGCCACCATTGCCTTTCAATGCCAATGGCTGCGACCAGTAAAAATGCAAGACTAAATCTACTAGTCAATTCAAAGGTTGTTAGCATGATGATTATCTCTTCTGTTTTTTGTGAAGCGGTAATTAAGTTTTCCTCCAAGCATTTTTGTAGGGTTGGCTTGATTTTGTAATTCGATATTACGGAAGTCTACAGGCATTGACGGATTTACATCCGTACCAAGAGGATAACCGTAAACATCCTCCACATTTATTTTCTTTTTGAGAAGTGA
>JAYWCY010000433.1:0-3976 GCA_043780175.1 Chitinophagales bacterium | reverse complement strand
TCAAGGCTATACAGTTATAGAGGCATCAGGCTAAAACAATATCCTATTATTGGCTTTATCACGGTCATTATTAATCAAGGTGCGTTAACTTTTTTTATGGTGTATCATGGTGCAAGCAGCAATTTAACCACTAATTTACCTTGGCAGCCAGCCTTAGCAGCAGCATTTTTAATTGGTGGCTTCTACCCTATTACGCAAGTATATCAGCACCAGCAAGATGCTTCCGATGGCGTACAAACGATCAGTATTTTATTGGGTATAAGAGGTACATTTTTGTTTTGTGGGGCTATGTATGGTATTGTGGCGGGGTTATTGTTAAATTACTTTTTTAGTATGCAGCAATTGTGGCTATTCTATTTATTACTAATCTTTTTTGTACCTATCATCGTTTATGTTAGTAGGTGGGTAAATCAGGTTTGGCGAAACGAAGCTTTGGCTGATTTCAAACATACGATGCAACTAAATTGGCTTGCAAGTTCTTGCACAAATTTAGCTTTTATTACACTCTTAATTTTACACCAATTTTGACCAATATTGTTTCTATAGCAACGGCAGTACCTACTTATAAGCATCCACAAGAAAGCATTTTGTATTTTATGCAAGCAATGTATGGGTTAGATGCAGATGATAAACGTAAGTTGGCTTTTTTATACCACCAAAGCCATATTAATACCAGGTATTCGTGTGTGCCAGATTATGGGCTACCAAAAGCAGATTGGACCTTTATACCACAAGCAGAAGATGCAGATTTTCCTACGGTTGATGAGCGGATGCAACGCTATCAAGCGGCAGCTTTACCGTTATCAATAGATGCAATTAACCAATGTATTGATGGTATTATTGCACCTGCGGATATTACGCATTTAATTACGGTGAGTTGTACAGGCATGAGCGCACCAGGCTTAGACCTGCAAGTAGCTGAAGCCATGCAATTATCACCCAATATTTTTCGCACATCGGTAAACTTTATGGGGTGCTATGCGGCTATACATGGGCTTAAACTAGCCAAAATGATCTGCGATAGTAGTACCACCAAAGCCAATGTGGTATTGGTGTGTACAGAATTGTGTACGCTACATTTTCAAAAAGCATTCACGCCAGACAATGCAGCTAGTAGCTTACTATTTGCAGATGGTAGTGCAGCTGTATTACTGTCAAACACCATTACTACAGACAAGAGTTTAACCTTACAAAACTTCTACTCACAAATAGCCTATCAAGGTAAAAAAGATATGGCTTGGGAAATAAGTAGTAGCGGCTTTTTAATGACACTAAGTGGCTATATACCGCAATTGATAGAACATGATATAGAAGCCTTAGTAGCCAATGCATTACAACAAAACGAACTTACTAAAACAGATATTACGCACTGGTGCATTCACCCTGGTGGTAGAAAAATTGTAGATGTAATTGAGAAACAATTACAGTTAGATGCTACTGCCATGCAAGATTCTAGACAAGTTTTACGAGATTATGGCAATATGAGTAGCCCCACTATCTTGTTTGTGTTAAAAGCCATGATGGATGCACCAATGGCTCGTGGTTCTAATATTTTTGGCGTGGCTTTTGGCCCTGGTCTTACAATGGAAACCTTTACTGCTACTAAATCATGACATTTATTCAACGCTCATATCAAGCAGAATTATTAGATGCAGAGGACATTCCTTTTGAAGCTATCGAACGTAATATGCAAGAACTAAATACCATCAATACCTTACTTGGTGGCCATGCAATTACAGTAAAAGGTATTGCACAATTAATTGGAAATTTACAAGAGATTCATATTTGTGAAATAGGCTGTGGTGGTGGCGATAATTTAATAGCTATTAATAAATATTGCCAGCAAAAGCACATTAAAGTACATTTTGCTGGTATAGATATAAAACAAACTTGCATTGATTTTGCAGCTAGAAAAACTGATTTACAGCCAAACACAGATTGGATTGTGAGCGACTATCAGCAAGTATATTTTGACACAAAGCCGGATATTATTTTCTCTAGTTTATTCTGTCACCATTTTACCAATGAACAATTAATAACACAATTGCAATGGATGCAAGAAAACGCCAAGATTGGTTTCTTAATAAATGATTTACATAGGAATTCCATTGCGTATTATTCTATAAAAATGATTACCAAGCTATTCTCTAGATCTTACTTAGTAAAAAACGATGCCCCGCTAAGTGTTGCAAGAGGTTTTACCCAACCTGAATGGGTTGATTTATTTATCAAATCAGGTATAAAAAAATATACGATTACATGGCAATGGGCGTTTCGTTTTTTAATTATTTACAAGCACTAAATGCAAGCAACTACTAAATACGATGTGGCCATAATTGGTGGCGGCTTGGCGGGCTTAACACTTGCCATACAATGTGCCAAAGCAGGCTTTACAACTGCATTGTATGAGAAAGAAAACTATCCGTTTCACAAAGTATGTGGCGAGTATATTAGCCTAGAAAGCAAGGATTTTTTAGAAAGTGTAGGCATCAATATCGCCAACTTGCAATTACCCATTATCAAAACACTTAATATTACGGATGGTTATGGCAATCTGTACAATTTCAACCTACCATTAGGTGGCTTTGGCATTAGTAGGTTTATGTTAGATGAACAACTTTACAACCTAGCCTTGCAAGCTGGGGTGCATATTTTTACCCAAACCAAAGTGCAAAATGTGGTGTTTAATAATCAACAATTTGCCATTAGTACCAATAACCATCAGCATAAAGCAACAATTGCAGTAGGTAGTTTTGGTAAGCGTAGCAACATAGATGTTAAATTAAAGAGACCATTCATCAGCCAGAAAAATGGTCGCCTTCAAAATTTTATTGGCATTAAATATCACATCAAATACCCTCATACAATAAATACCATTGCATTACATAATTTTAAGAATGGCTATTGTGGTATTTCTAAAATTGAAGGCGATAGATTTTGCCTTTGCTATTTAACCACCGCAGATAATTTAAAAATAAACAATGGTTCTATTAAGCAAATGGAAGCTACCATTTTACACAAAAACCCTAAATTAAAAGACATCCTAACAAATGCTGAATTTTTATATGACGAACCATTGGCAATATCTCAAATTAGCTTCAGCCCAAAAGCTACCGTAGAAAATCATATGTTGATGATTGGCGATGCAGCCGGATTAATTACACCACTTTGTGGCAATGGCATGAGCATGGCAATGCACGCAAGTAAACTCGCTTTTACGGAGATAAAAGCCTATTTGCAGCAAGATATTTCTAGAAAAGATATGGAGGTAAATTATACCAACCAATGGAAAGCCAATTTTGCCAACCGCTTGTTTATTGGGCGTTTTGTACAACGCTTATTTGGTGGCAATTGGTCTACATATCTTTTTCTTAAAATGCTGCAGCACAACAAATGGCTGGCGTATAGATTAATTGCACTTACCCACGGCAGCCCATTTTAAAGGATTGAAAAAAACTTATTATTTTCAGTTGCCAGATACTATAATTAATAAAATATCTGTACATTAGACTTCTAAAATTAAAAAAACAATATGAAAAAAATTCTTGCCATGATGCTTGGTGTTGTTTTAGTTGCAACCGCATCTTTTGCACAACCTAAAAAAGTAGAAAAAACGAAAGCAGAAGTAAAAAAAGAAGTTACTGCTGCGCCAAAAACTAAAGCCGATGGCACACCAGATAAACGCTTTAAAACACCAGAAAAACCTGCAGCCGTGCCTGCAGCAGCAGCAGCAAAAAAAGTAATAGCTGCTGCCCCAAAAATGAAAGCTGATGGTACACCTGACAAACGCTTTAAAGATGCGAAAGCGACTGCACCTGTAGCTGCTGGACCAACAAAAAAAGATGGCACACCAGATATGCGCTACAAAGTAAATAAAGAAGCTGCAGCTAAGAAAAAAGGTTAGTTTAAAGATTTGAATACCAATAAAAAACCCGCAAATTTGCGGGTTTTTTATTGGTATTCAAATCTTTAAACT
>JAYWCY010000432.1:0-3252 GCA_043780175.1 Chitinophagales bacterium | reverse complement strand
GGTTCGCCCATAAAGTGCATTACACGATGGTCTTGATGAACGTCAAAATAGAAATATGCTTCCATCCTACGTGTGTGCGTATGTGGCGGTACAGAATTCCAAACACTGCCTGCTTCTAATGCAGTTAAGCCCATTACCAACTGGCAACTTTGTATACCATCGTTATGAATGTATTTATAAATGGTACGCTTATTAGAAGTAGAAATGTCGCCTAAGTGTACTGGTGAGGCTTCAGCCTTAGTGATGCTTCTGTTAGGATATGTATGATGCGCTGGTAACGATAGCAAATAAAACATTGCCGGCTCATTGACATTAGCACTAGTGAAAGCCACATCCTGAGTGCCTTTTCCCAAATACACACATTCTAATTTCTCAATTGTATAAGCAACACCGTCAGCAGTTATAGTGCCTTTACCACCAATATTAATAATGCCTAATTCTCTTCTTTCTAAAAAATAATTAGCATTTAATTCGCTTTCATTTGGCAAACTAATTGACGAATTTGTTGGTACAACACCACCAATAATCAACCTATCAAAATGTGAATACACCAACTCTATTTTACCAAGCTGCATTAGGTTTTGTACAAGAAAATTATCACGCAATTCTTGCGTATTCATTTCACTGGTTTCTTTTGGGCTATTCTGAAATCGTACTTGCATATAAATGGCTTTATTAATTTATTATAAAAGGTTTAGTAATTGTTTTTCGTAATCATTTTTCCTACTTGCCTTAATAAAATCTAGATAATCTGCATGTTCATACTTACTACCAGCGTGTAGCAATAAGGCATAAGCATCACCGATATGAAAAGGTTTTATCTCTGGATATCCCCAGGTTTTTTGTTTGGTAACAAATGGCACAATTGCTTCTAAGCATTTTTTAAATGACTTGCCTGAAGGCGTTTCTAGTGCCCAGAAATTAGTATTTGTTTGCTCTGATAATTGAGCGATAATATTAAATGCATTCATAATAAAAACTGAGTAATGCAACGATGTGGTACGCTCTAATTCATAAGGAAATAAACCGTCATTATTGGCTTGCTTATTCAATCTTTCTGCAGCACGAATAACAATTTTATTCGCCATATCGGTACTATCTACATACAATGCAATGCACAGTGCCTGAGCATCAAACCAAACCCCATGATTGTTCTTGGCATTCATTTCATCCTTACCAATCTTGCTAGTGTTTAACCAATTTAAAAAATCAGAAAACCAACTTTTTAGTGCTTGATTCTTTTTTACTGTCCAAGCTTTAGACCCTTGTAAAAGTTGTACACCATCCAATGCAAATATGAATTGTCTTGTATCAATAACACCTTCTGCTCTGCCTTCTATAACACCCTTAATTGCTTGCCCATAATTAAGATTCGGATTCATTTTTGTAGCAGTATCTAAAAACCAAACTTGCAATAATTTACTTGCATGTTCTGCATATTTTTCGTTATTTGAAAAATAGTAAGCCAACGATAAATCGTAAATATTTTCGCACAACTTGGGCATGTTTTCTTTATCAGAATAATTACGCACTTCAGGGTTTACCTCGCCGTCTTTTCTAATATAAGGCAAGCCATTTGCTTTTGATGGATCTGGCCACCAATAGGGTCCAATGCTCATGTAATCATGCTTATTGCCACTTGGAGGAACATCTGTTTTATCTATTACACTCACTGGCTTGTAATGCAATAATTCATCAGCATTTTTTATAAGTTCATTATAAGCCGGCAATAATGTAGCATCGCTTGCTTTTAGTTGTGCTTTCTTCTTAGCCAGCACCTTAAAATCTAGCTTTATCAAGTCAGTATTAGACAGCTTTACTTGAGCCATCACTACGTTACTAATTAAGCAGGTAGTAAAAATTGTAACGCTAATTATTTTATTCATTTGTGGTATTATTATTACTTAAAAGGAAAATCTATTTACTTTTTTTGTTTATTTGAATTACTGCTACAGCTTCTATTTCTATTATTTTATTGGCTGCAGCCAAAGCTTGCACACCTACAATGGTACTAGCTGGCATATTGGTGTCACCTAAAATCTCTTTACGTACTTTTCTAAATATTTCAATATTTTCTGGCTGATAATTAACGATGTAAGTATTCATTTTTACAACATCCTTTAAAGTGGCACCAGTTGCTACTAACTCGGTTTTTATATTTTCAAATACTGATTTTGTTTGCGTCTCTAAATCATTGCCATCGCCTGTAAGGCCGGCTATATAAATAGTTTTTATATTGTTTGATAAAACAGTTACTGCCTTTGAATAACCTGGCCCGGCATGTATAAATTGTTTACTTGTTATGCTATTAAATTTAGTAGCACATGATGAAAAAATAAGCGCAAACCCGAGTACGATATATGGATATTTCATAAAGCTTTTTAAGTAATTTTTAGTTATCAACTACGCATCTAAAGCCTAAATGTTCCATCCCAGAATCTGGCGAACTTTTCATTCTAGCTGCACATCTATAGCCACTACAATAAGAATCGCTACATAAAAACGAGCCACCCCTCATAACACGTTTTATAACCTTAGGCTCATCTGGATCAAAGCTTTTTAAAGGTCCTTTTGGATTATTAGCTACTGCAACATTTAAAAATTGATTGTAATAATTATTATTGTATAAATCAGCACACCATTCCCACACATTGCCGGCCATATCGTACAAGCCATAGCCATTAGAGGCAAATGATTTTACGGGTGCGGCACCAATAAAACCATCTTTAGCATCATTTTTATAAGGAAAATTACCTTGCCAATAATTACATGGATAATTGTCAGTATCTGGCTTAATATTTCCCCAAGAATAAATAGTATTAACCTTACCACCTCTTGCTGCAAATTCCCATTCGGCTTCAGTTGGCAGTCGCTTTTTAGCCCATCTGCAATAAGCCACTGCATCGTCCCAACTTATATGTACTACGGGGTATTTTTCTTTACCAACAATATTACTATTAGATCCTTGGGGATGTAGCCAACTAGCACCATGTACCCATTGCCACCATTGACTGTAATCCTGTAAATTAACTTCGCCTTTGGTAGGTACAAATACCAATGAAGCAGCTTTCAACATATCGGCAGAAGGTTTAGCAGTGCCTACTGGCAATTGCTTTTTCATATCATCCCAATTAATATTTTTTTCTGCTGTGGTTACATAATGTGTTGCTTTTACAAACGCTCCAAATTGCGCATTTGTAACTTCTGTTTCATCCATATAAAACCCCTTGATACTAACTTTATGTTTGGGGA
>JAYWCY010000431.1:0-4472 GCA_043780175.1 Chitinophagales bacterium | reverse complement strand
CTGTTTTTAGATTTAACCTAATAGATGAAGCGCTTTATAAAATTATTTTATAAAAATTTGTTCAATAGTATATTAAATATTCAAAATGCATTTGGTGCCAAGTTTTTAAATAAAATATATTAATAGAAAATATTTAATAATTTACTAATCGGATTATTTTATATCAATTTGAGTATCTATTAAGACGATAAGATCAAAACTATCAAAAAAGCAAAAAGCCAACCCTGCGAAGGATTGACTTTTCTGGTGCTCTACTTATTTAACTATTTCGCTAAATTATTATAGTGATTTTCGCGCTCATAATACCTATGAATACGCTCAGCCATCTACAAATTCGGTTTTTTACAAGATATTGAATTAATTTAAGTACTAAGGCATTACCACAGTATCTATCACATGTATTACACCGTTGCTTTGAAATACATCAGCAATAGTTACAGTACTTTTAGCACCTTTTTCATCAGTTAGAATTAATTTCTTACCCTTCATTGATGCTTTTAAAATGCCACCTTGTACAGTTGTAAATGATGCAGTACCATTACCTTCTTTAATTTTAGCAGCAATGTCTTTTGAGCTGTATTTACCAGCAATTACATGATAAGTTAAGATTTTAGTTAATGTAGCTTTGTTTTCTGGTTTTACCAATGTAGCTACTGTGCCTGCTGGCAACTTATCAAATGCAGCGTTAGTAGGTGCAAATACAGTGAAAGGACCTGCACTAGATAAAGTTTCTACCAAGCCGGCAGCTTTTACAGCAGCTACCAAAGTGGTATGATCTTTAGACTTAACAGCGTTTTGAATGATGTTTTTAGATGGGTACATTTTTTCGCCACCTACCATTACGGTTTTTTCTTTTTGTGCTATTGCAGCATTTAATACGAATGCTGACATCAATAGAAGCGCAATTTTTTTCATGATTTTCTTATTTTGTTATTTTAATTTTACAACATCATCAATTACGCTTTAAGGGATACTTTGGTTTTTATAATTTAAAAAAAAGCCAGTCTGTTTAACATTTATTTAAAAAGCCAGTGTCGAGCGTTAAATAATGGTAAACAATAAAGTGTAGGCTAATTTGGTGCAATCATTTGCGTGATGCTGCTTATCTTCGCAATCACTGTTTTAAATTGTATGCGATTTATATTATTTGTATTTCTTTTTATTTTGGGAGCTTGTAAAAATAGCAGCAGTTATGCCGAACCTGCTAGTGCACTAGATGCTGGTAGAGAATTTATAGACGCTTCATTAAAAGGTGATTTTGCAAAAGCATATTATTATATGTTGCAAAGTGCCGACAATAAACAATTTTTAGACAAAATAGAAACTGATTATAGGCAAAAAGATAGAGACGGAAGAGAGCAATATAGGCAAGCATCCATCAATATTGGCAAAATAACAGAAATTACTGATAAGGAAACAATTATCAACTATAGTAACTCATACGATAAAATTGGGCATAAAATTAAAATTGTATTTATCAATAATAAATGGCAAGTAGATTTTAAATACACATTTAATCCTAATTTGTAAGTAACTAATTAGTATAAGCAATCATCTAAAACAATAATTATGACAACAACACATGTTCTTCATCCATGGCATGGGGTAAATTTTGGTGAATTAGCACCAAGAGTAGTAAATGCAATTATTGAAATTCCACAAGGTAGCCGTTGCAAATATGAGATAGACAAGGCAAGTGGGCTATTGAAATTAGATAGAATTATTTATTCATCATTTCACTATCCTGTCAATTACGGGTTTATTCCACAAACTTATGGTGGCGATAAAGATCCATTGGATATTTTAGTAATTACATCTTTACCATTAGTACCATTAACTTTGGTAGAAGCTAAAGTAATAGGTGTCATGCAAATGATAGATGGTGGTGAAGCTGATGATAAAATTATTGCAGTTGCGGCTAACGACCCAAGTGTGAATCATCACAACAACATAGAAGAATTGCCCCAGCACTTTTTTAGCGAATTAAGACATTTTTTTGAAGAGTATAAAGCATTGGAAAATAAAGCAGTAAAAGTGGAAGAATTTGGCGACAAAGCAAAAGCAATGAGTATTGTGACAGAAGCTATTGCCTATTATAAAGAAATTTTTTTAAAATAATAACCATTGACCAAAATGACCACTACAACCATTATCATCCTACTCATAATAGGGCTTATTGCAGGAATGCTAAGTGGCATGGTGGGTGTTGGTGGCGGTATTATTATCGTTCCTGCATTAGTATATTTTTTAGCATTTTCACAAAAATCTGCCCAAGGCACATCCTTAGGTATTTTGTTGTTACCAGTAGGTATTTTGGCAGTATCGCAATATTACAAACAAGGGTATATTGATGTAAAAGTGGTGCTAATGGTATCGGCAGGTTTTTTAATTGGCGGCTATTTTGGAAGTAAGTTGGCCGTTGTTTTGCCAGAGCAAACCTTAAAAAAAGTATTTGCATTAATGCTGATACTAACCGCCATTAAAATGCTATTTATAGATAAGGATAAACCAAACGAGCCACATCGTAATAAAACAGAAACTAGCATCTCTACAGAAAAAAAATAAGAGGTTGTGTACATAAAATACCAGCCCTATATTTGCAAAAAATAAACAAAATGGAAGCAAGACAATCAACTGCTAAATACTGGGTTCTTTTTTTTGTATGGCTAGTAATATTAATTATAATGCTTTGTGATATAAATGGTTTTACCCGCAAGTTTTTCTGGTTAGCATTGCCTGGTACATTTACATATTTTGCAAAAGCAATGGATTTAATTGACCCAAATACACCTGCTTAATTTCTCAACACATAATTTAAAAAACCTTGCAAGTTACACATTGCAAGGTTTTTTGTTTAATAGCGCTTCACTACCCTTAATCGATGCGTGCGCAAGCCAGTATCGCTACTAATAATACCAGCATTATCAATAGTATCAATTCTTACCCTGCCACTCGCATGTATTATTTGATGGTTATTAAGCATGATGCCAACATGTGTTATAAAACCAGCTTCATTATCAAAAAAAGCGAGGTCGCCACAGGCAGCTTCTTCCAAAAAGCCTAACGCTTCACCGCGTTCTGCTTGCTGATGGGCATCTCGAGGTAGCTTTTTATTGAACAATTTATATATTTGCTGCGCAAAGCCACTGCAATCGATACCAAACAATGTTCTACCGCCCCACAAATAAGGTGTGTTTAAAAATACGCTAGCATATTGGGTGATATTTTTTGAACTAAAAGCTAATTCTTTCGCATCAATAACTGCCATCTCAGCGTAATTAATTGTAAAATTTGTAACTATAATCGTTTGCTCAAATACAGGAGTAGCAAAGCTGATACGGCAAGGCTGTTGATTGATGGCTACCAATCCAAAATCATCGGCAACAAATTTTGTAGTCTGCAATTCTTCATTTGTAAAAGCCAATTGTACACGGTGGCACCAACCTTGATAACCATCGTACAAGCATTTTATTTTAATAAATTCTTTCTGTTCCTCTACCACTACTGCATATTCACCAAGTAACAATTGGCTAGTCATTTCGCTTCTATGGTCAGGCGCTTTACGTAATGGGCTAACGGCCACAATGCTTGTTACAAAATGCATGTTTTAACTATTTTAAAAACAAGTTATGGATTTTTTAATTTGATGCATCTAATCTATTATCATTGTGATATATAACTAGTGAGTACAGATAAATATCAACATATTACCGAAACGGAATTGCTACAAAAATTTGCTGAAGACGGTAATAATTTTTGGCTTGGTATCTTGCTACAACGCTATACCCTATTGCTATTTGGTGTATGCATGAAGTATTTAAAAAATGAAGAAGCGGCTAAAGACGCAGTGCAACAGATATTTTTAAAAGCCATCACAGAGCTTCAAAAATACAAGGTAGATTATTTTAAAAGTTGGCTGTATATGGTTGCAAAAAACCACTGCTTGATGAAGTTAAGAAACAAACATATATTTATAGATGTAGATAATGTGCAACCCATAGCCGATGATGATTTTGATATTAGTGCCTTACAACAAAAAGAAAAAACACTTACACTAATAGAAGAATGTTTAAACTACTTACAGGCCGACCAAAAAACCTGTGTAACTTTATTTTATTTACAAAAGAATAGTTACGTAGAAATTGTGGCACGAACTGGCTTTACGATGATGCAAGTAAAAAGTCATATTCAAAATGGCAAACGGAATTTGAAAATTTTGGTAGAAAAGAAAATGCAACACTAATAATGCCAGATATAACCAACATATTGCGTGATGATGAGTTGAAAGACACCCAACTGATAAACTACTTACAAGGTAATTTATCAAATGCAGAACGCCATGCGATTGAATCACAGATGCTAGAGGACAACTTTACTAATGATGCAGTAGAAGGTCTCGAAACGCTTAGCAACAAAGCACAATTACCAGATTATATTGAGCAATTAAATCGCCAATTACAAAAAAATATTAC
>JAYWCY010000430.1:0-2450 GCA_043780175.1 Chitinophagales bacterium | reverse complement strand
GTTCGTCTACACAAAAAATTGAAGCACTAAAACCTGCACCAAGCTACTTAACAGATATTGTGTACGAGAAGCAAGTGAGCTATTTTAATTTGCCCATTGAAATTGCAATGCCAGATTTGCAAGCACAAATCAATAAATATTTTAATGGCCTACTGTATGAAGATAATATACTTGAAGATGATAATAGAATGGTGAAAGTATGGAAACAAGGTCCAATTATATTGAACGAACAGTATGGCAAAATAGATATGGTATTGCCATTAAAAATATGGGCTAAAGTGCGGTATGGTTTTGAGCAGTTTGGCGTAAAATTGTATGATACTAAAGAGTTTAATTTGAATGGAGTTATTAAACTCACATCTACAGTAACCTTTAAAAATTGGCATTTTAGTACTGTGACAGACATCACTGGTTTTGATTGGACTGAAAGTCCAACCATAAATATTGCAGGTAAAAATCTACCAATGACTTACTTGGTAAACCCAGGCGTGAATCTGTTTAAAAAGCAAATAGCTAAGAATTTAGATGATGGTATTGAACGCTCGATGGATATAAAACCATACGTATTAAATGCCTTAGAATTTATGAGTAAGCCCACTGAGGTAAATAAAGATTACCATGTATGGCTTGGCTTGCAACCACTAGAATTATATACCAATCAAGCCGTAGTGGCCAATAAGAAAGTGAGCATTACCATGGGCCTAAAAGCCTACGTAGAAACATCTATTAATGCACAACCAACTGTAAAGTTTGACAAGACAAAATTACTATTACAAGGTGCTGAAAAATTACCTGCCGATTTTGGTGTAACCATTGCTGGTATTGTAACTTATGCCAATGCATCGGCGTTAATGCAAGCTAATTTTAATGGTAAAAAATTTGAAAGTGGTAATCGGTCTGTAACAGTAGAGAAGATAGATATTTGGGGTAAAGATGGTAAAATGATTATTCAACTTGGTATGACTGGATCTGTAAATGGTAATTTCTATCTATCTGGTATACCCATGTATGATGCTGCTAAAAAAGAGATGTATTTAGACCAATTAGATTTTGTGGTGGACTCGAAAAATAAGTTGCTGCAATTAGGCGATTGGTTAGCACACGGTACCATTGCTACCAAAATAAAAGAGAACTGTAAATATTCTATTGCAGATCAATTGGCGCTAGGGGAGAAGAATGTACAAACGTATTTAAATAATTACCAGCCCGTAAAAGGCATTACTGTTAATGGCAATTTGACTTCGTTGGCACCACAAAAAATAGTTTTAACCAGCAATGCAATTATTACAACTATTGCTGCAAAAGGCAAGGTAGCAATTGGTATAGATGGTATGCAATAGATGGTTGGTTGTAAAACTTGGTGTTAATGCAAAATAAAATGGATTGGTAGTTTTAATTTTTGTCACATACTTTTTAAGGCTTAGAAAAATATATAATAAAGTCAGATTACATGAATATAAATATGCAGCCTCCTGATTATTTAGATGGAGCAAAAGTTATTAGATGGGCGTGGTCAGGACAAGAGCCATTTGGTTTCATTAATTATGAAAATGCTAAGAATAAGGTAGAAATATATGGATTCGCTATTTGCAAATATGATAATGGCGAAGGAAATTATAGATTTAGTTGCGACAAGAATTGGGAAGTTGTTCAAGATGGTCTTTATGATACTATAGAAAATGCTATTAAACAAATTCCAGCCCAATATAAAAATATAGAAATCAATTGGCAGGTAAAATAAAATATATCAAAGCAAGAGTTTTAAGATAGTTTATGTAATTTTATGTGCTACTTATTTTGCTAAATGCAACAAGTTAATAACAGCCCGAACCAACGTATTAGAACTGGTAGCAATTACCAAAACGCCAACCGCAATTAGCATGGTTTTTACAGGTAATTTGCCTACTAATCTTGCAGCAATTGGTGCAGCAATAACGCCACCAATAATTAGCCCAGCAACATCTAAAAGGGGTATATGCTTTAGTAAAACAAAAAAAGTAGTGGCACTTGCAAATACCACAAAAAACTCAGCTAGGCATACAGAACCAATCACATAACGGGTGTTTTTACGTTTAGAAACCAGCGTACTTGTTACCAAAGCACCCCAGCCACCACCTGCAAAAGCGTCCATAAATCCACCAGCGCTTGCTAGCCAGCCGGCTCTGGTGACTTTGTCTTGTCCATTCTTCTTTTTGTAAGCTTTTTGTATAATATAATAGCCTAAATAAATGGTATAAATGGATAGTGGAATTTTTACGTAAATGGCATATTCTTTTGCAACAACAGCTAATACAGCACCAGTAACTGCACCAATAATACCAGGAATTACCAATGCTTTAAACAGTTTTTTATTGATGTTGCCAAAACGATGGTGGCTATAGCCAGAAACGCCGCTACTAAACACTCTTGCTGAGTGGACACGACTACTTACAATAGCAGGATTAACACCA
>JAYWCY010000429.1:0-5678 GCA_043780175.1 Chitinophagales bacterium | reverse complement strand
GCAAAGTCAAGCTCAAGTTCAATCATGGCAGAAAAGCGAATCAATTGTTCTCGTAGCGCACCTAAAGATGAAGAAAATCCACCACGCATATTATTAATTGCGGTATTTCTACTAGCTTCTGTGTTACTGGCAATCAAATCTGCTACTGCCTCTGCTTGTGTTAAATCTAATTTACCATTTAAAAAAGCACGTTGGGTAAATTCACCAGGCTTAGCAATTCGGCAGCCATATTTTACAAGTGTTGTTATTATTTTTTCTTGAATAAACGGCGATCCGTGACAACTAATTTCTACTACGTTTTCGCCAGTGTATGATTTAGGATTTTTAAAAATTGCTAACACCACTTCATCTAATACTTGGCCAGTATCTTTCATTAAGCCAACCAATATTGTATGTGATGGCTGCGCAGATACTTTTTTTGAAGTAAACAATTGGTCTAATATTTCAAAAGTTTTACTCCCGCTCACTCTTATTACGCCAATAGCACCTATACCTTGTGGTGTTGCTAAAGCCACAATTGTATCATCCCAACCAGTCAATTTACCCTGCATTTATTTTTATTTATCTGCGAAAATAGCCGAAAAGACTTTGGTTAAAACCAAAAGCCTTTGCAGTACTACAAAGGCTTTTTAGAATACCTGAAATTAATTACCCATTATCATCAACTTGAAAAGTGACTTGTTGCATAGCACGATATGCTACTTTTCTTCCGTTTTGTATGGCAGGCTGCCATTTAGGACCCTTTTTAATAATTTTTATAGCTTCTGCTTCTGTACCAAAGCCGGGCGCATTTTCAGCTTTTACATCGCTAATATTGCCTTCTTTATCTACCACAAAAGACACCATTACAGTATATTTTCCAGCTTGTGCACCATTTTCAGCGGGTAAACCAGCATTTAAGTTTTTTTCCAAATACTTTTTCCATGCTTCAAAACCACCAGGAAACTGCGCTGCAACTTCTACATGGTAAAAAACACCTTCTTCCTCAACAGTTTTAGGATTTGCATCTCCAGCGCCTATTATTGAGCCTTCTACTGGTGACCCTAAAACGTAACTATCACCTCCCTCTTTACCACTAATATTCGCAGATCCTATTTTCACCCCGTCTTCTATTGGTTGCAGTTGATTGTCTTCGCTAACCTCTTCATTAGGTGCTATAATAGGTACATTATAAACAATAGTTCGTATTACTTCAGCAGCTTTCGGTTTAGGCTGCTCTTTAGGCACTTCAGATTTAGGGTCATCTTTGACTTTGTAAACGGTGAGGTCAAAATCTGTTAGCTTCACTAAATTTCTTTCAGTTTTTCTACTACTTGCAAAAATGGAGCCCATTGTAAATACTAGGCAGATGGCTAACATACCAGCCAATGCTTTCGCAAGACGCTTGTTGTAATTCTTACGTAGGTCGTAAGCACCATAATTTTTGTTTCTTCCATCAAATAAAATGTCTAAAAAATTGGCTGTTAAAATGTTTTGCGTAGTCATAATTGTGAGTTTTAAATGAGACACGCATAACAAATTCTTCCATAAAATAATTAGCAAAATATTTTTTTGTATTTGCAAATCCCTACAACACAATACCACCTTGCTTTTCAAGAAATTATTTGTAACCCCGAAAAATAAAAAAGCCTCTCAAAATATTGAGAGGCATTTTTATACTATCGAAAACATTCAAGTTATTCATCACTTACTTGGAAAGTAATTGCTTGTCTTTTACGACTAGTTACTTTACGGCCATTTTGAACTGCGGCAGTCCATTTTGGACCTTTTTTAATAGCTTTTATAGCTTCATCTTTAGTGCCGTATCCAGGATCAGTATCAGCAGTTACTTCGCTAATATTACCCTCTTTATCAACAATAAAACTTACCATAACAGTGTATTTACCTGGAGGCGCACCATTTTGGTTGGGTACGTCACTGTTTAGGTTACGCTGAAGATATTTAATCCAAGCTGCTTGGCCACCAGGAAATTCAGATTCAATTTGTACTACAGTAAATACTTTATCGTAATCTTCTTCAACCTTAGGGGCTTCTACCACACCAGTACCTTTACTTTCAACGGGCGGTGCTACAATACCTTCGTCTTTAGTACCTTCTTGGTTAATAGTACCAATTTTAGTTTCAGCCAATTTTTCTTGTTCAGGAGGTGGCTCTTTTACTTCCTCGTCCTTTACAATTTTTGGAGGCGTGAACTTAGTAATTTCCACTTTTGGTGGATCTTGTTTTGGTGGTGGCGGAGGCGGAGGGATTTCGGGCTTCTTTTCCTCTTTCTTTAATTCCTCCAACGATACGTCTTGTACAATTATCTGATTCTTGGTTTCTTTTTTGAAAGAATTTGCAAGAATAGACCCTATAAATAGCAACACGCACAAGGCAATTGTTCCTAATAAAGCGTAGGTAATACGCTTATTATAGGTTTTACGAAGATCGTAAGCACCATAATCCTTAAACCTACCATCAAAGATGATATCAAGGATGTCTGCCGACATAATTTTGTTTATATCCATCTTGGTGTCTTTTATAAATAAGATTCAATTAGTGGAAAATTCCACAAGTTTATTTTCCTGGCTTCGCACTAGATGCTTCTGTAATTTTTACCAGTTGGTTTTCACCATCTGATATATCTACCATTGCATAACGCGTAACCACATTTATTGATAATTCGTCAAGAATATCAACTACATTTCTATAAGTACTTTCTTCATTGGGTTTAACAATTACAAAAAAGTCTTTAGTATTTGTACTTCTTTTCTTTTTGATAATGATATCACGAATATCTTTAAAATTAGATGACTTGAAATTTGCACCAGCAGGATCTAATTGGCCTTCATAGTAGAAAACATTATTATCCTTACCAAGCATGATTGTTAAAGCACCAGATTCTTTTGTTTTTGTTTGATCTTCTGGTTTGTCAGAATCCTTAGGCAAATTTAATTGCATAGAGGTTGGCTGACTCATGGTTGTTGTAAAAATAAAGAATGTAATTAACAGGAAGCCTAGATCTACCATTGGTGTTAAATCTACACGGGTAGATTGTTTTTTGCTTTTTTTGACCCCTGGGCCTTTCTTATGACCGCCACCACCCGAGGTATCCATTTCTGCCATGGTAGTACAATTTATTTTTTAAGTAATATTATTTACTAATTTAATAATAGACGACTATTATTTTGTTATGATACTAGTTTTTCTTTTGATTACTAATCCATAAGTCTGAACCATTTGGTACACTTTCAGGATTGGTAACCATTTGAAACTTTAAGAAATCATTTTTCTTAAAGGCATCAATCACATTTTTAAAAGCTGGATACTTAGCATCATTATCACCTTTTAACAAAAGTGCTTTCATTTGAGATCCTTGGTAGGCGTTAAATATTAAACGCATCCATTCAATCATCTCATTATTAGTACTGTCTTTACAAGGAATACCAGGTAAAAGTTCCCCTTTTCTTTTATCTTCAGGCAATGCCAAATATTGTGGCAATTGGCTAAACGCAGTACCAAAGAAAGCTGCTTTTTTAAAGGCATTAACATCGATACCAAGATTTCTTGAACTGTTTAAAGCAGTAGCAATCGCTTCTTTTTTCGATTCATCGTCCATTGAAAGAAATACTTTACCATTTTTATCTATAGTAACCAACACAAAATCTTTGTCTGGTGCAACTTTAGCTGCTACAGAACTAGGTGTGGTAACAGTAATGGCTTCAGAAGCTTTAAACTTAGTTGTTAAGATAAAGAAACTTAACAACAAGAAGGCTACGTCGCACATCGCTGTCATATCAATCGAGGTACTCTTTCGTGGAAGTTTGGGCCTTGACATTGTTTATAATATTAAATGGTTTCGCTAATTAAGATTCAAAACTTTGATTATTCCATACATTAATCCAAAGATTATTTGTAATTGGCAGCAAAGCTTTGTGTTAAAGTGAAACCAGATTCGTCAACACCATAAGTAATAGCATCAATACGAGTAGTAAATACGTTGTACATGATGATAGAAATAGCTGATGTACCAATACCTAATGCCGTGTTATACAAGGCTTCAGAGATACCTTGGGACAATTTTTGAGCTGCTTCACCACCACCTGCATCACCTAACGCAGAGAAAGATTTAATCATACCCAATACTGTACCTAACAAACCTAACAAGGTAGCTACTGATGCAATAGTAGACAAGAATACTAAGTTTTTCTCAAGCATTGGCAATTCTAGAGCTGTAGCTTCTTCTACTTCTTTTTGAATGTTTAATACTTTTTGCTCAGTAGATAATTCTGTATTTGTAATCATTTCTTTGTACTTACGTAAGCCACCTTTCATTACATTACCTACAGAACCTTTTTGTTTGTCGCACTCAGCAATAGCCTTGTCAACATCTTTGTTTGCAAGGTGAAATTGTACTTTGCGAATAAATTCAGCAATGTTACCAGCACCTGCTGCTTTAGTTACAGTTAATAATCTTTCAATTACAAACGTTAACACTGTTAAAAAACAACCAATTAAAATAGGAACAATGATACCACCTTGGTACATTTTGTAAAGGCCACCTTTAGCACCTTCTTGATCAGGCCAGAACCAATGACTACCATCTGTGTCTGGCTTAGTGAAATGACTTGAATCGCCAAGTAAAATACGCCAGATAAAATAACCGGCAAGAATGCAAAATAATGGGGCAAAGGTTGCAATAGAGTTACCGCCTTTTTTAGGTTGTACAGACGTTGCACTTTTTACGGCAGCTGTTGCAGCTGGTTTAATGTCAGCCATGATTCAATTGATTTTTTGGTTTAAAAATTACAGTTGTTTAAAATTTTAATTCCGCAATGCTACTAAAAAAAGTTTTGAAAAACCAAAACAATTATTTGGCAGAACTTTCGGAAGGAATAGCAAATTAGTTATTTTATTTAACGCACCAAATAAGTTTTTAAAAACTTCACTAAAAATTTAATTGCAAAGCGTTGTTGTAGATTTTTACTCCAATGAATTGCAGTTGTATATAAATTTTAATGTACTCATTTTACCACTCATAATAATCCTTTGAACAAAAAGTATTTGATAGCTAACTCACTCCTACCTTTAAAATTCACTTTTATAAAAACTTTACTACACTTATGAAAAGAATTTTCGTTGCAACAGTTTTGTTAGCAAGTGTTTCAGCTATGGCTCAGCAGAGAGATAGTGTACCATCTGTACCTGGCAGACCTGGAGGCGGTGCTGCAACTATTGGTGCATTTGGCGGTTTTGGTGCAAGAGCAGCTTCTACATCAAACCCAAAACCTTTTAAAGAAGTAATTACTGACAAGGCCGTTAGTAAAAAAGGGTTATTTACAGTGCATAAAGTAGAAGATAAATACTACTTTGAGATTAACGACTCAATATTGGGTAGGGAAATTTTAGCCGTAACACGTTTTGTAAAAGTGCCAAGCGGTGCAGGTTATGGTGGCGAAATTGCAAACCAACAAACCTTAACTTTTGAAAAAGGCCCAAGTAATACCATTTTTTTGCGTGTTATCACGTTGGTGAATACAGCAGATTCTACAAATGATATTTACAAAGCTGTTACCAACTCTAATGTAAATAGTATTGCACAATCATTTCCTATTGCTGCGTTTAGCAAGGATAGTACTGGTAGCGTAATTGATGTTACTGATTTTTTTAAAGGCGACAACTTGCCCGTAAGTATCAAT
>JAYWCY010000428.1:0-2765 GCA_043780175.1 Chitinophagales bacterium | reverse complement strand
AAATGATGAATGAGTTAGACACGTTTATTGAATCTGAAAAATAACCCCCCTATCTATCAATGAGTCATAAAATTTCGTTGTAATAATGAAGTTTTATGGCTCTTTTTATGTTACTTGCCCATCAATAAAATTGTTTACATGAAACAGATCGCTTTCTTGCTTTTGTCTATTTTTTTTGCCAAAATGCTCTCTGCACAGCAACCTTACAACCATAATAAAATGGTATTTGCAGCTACTAATAAGCCCAATACCATCATATACAACGATACTATTTACAAAGGCAGTACACAGTTTAAAAACTTGTTGTTACGCACAGGCGATGCAGACCTTGCCATGCTATTTCAGCAGCACCAAAGTAATAAAGTAACTGGTAATGTTTTAAGTTTAATTGGTTCGCTGGGTATTGGTTTTGGTGTAGGTATGGCTACCTCTAATAACGATAATAAAGGTACTGGTTGGGCAATTGCTGGTGGTGGTTTTGTCACTTCAATATTGGGTGGTTACTTAATAGTGGTAGGTCAGCAAAAAATAATAGCGGCAACCGAATTATTTAATAAACGTTATGCCACCAAAGCCACGGCTGGCGTAGGATTCACCAATAATGGTGCTGGTATAGTGGTAAAATTTTAAATAGAAGGTTTTCACGCAAAGAACGCTAAGAATACAACGCACACCAAGCTGTCTGATTAACCTTTATTTTATTGTAAGGGTTAATTAAAACTATTAAAGAATTTCTTTGTGTCCTTCGTCTTCTTTGTTCCTTTGTGTGAAAAATTCCTTTGTGAGAAATACTAAAAATTATGCAAAAAGTTATTATTAGTGTACAGGATTTACGTAAAGCCTACGGCGATTTTGAAGCTGTAAAAGGTATCAGTTTCGATGTATTAGAAGGCGAAATTTTTGGTTTGCTAGGGCCTAACGGTGCAGGAAAATCTACCACATTAGAAATTATAGAAACCTTACGCCAAAAAACAAGTGGTGTTGTGGTAGTTGATGGGCTAGATTTAGATAAACAACCCAATGATATCAAAAAGATTATTGGTGTGCAATTGCAAGCAAGTGGTTTTTACCCAGGTTTAAATTTGGTAGAGTTGATTAATTTATTTGCTGGGTTGTATAATGAAACAGTAGACCCATTGGCTTTTTTAGATAAAGTAAACCTGCGTGACAAGGCTAAAGCCAAGTTTAAAGAACTAAGTGGTGGGCAAAAACAACGCTTTTCTATTGCTACTACCTTAATTAATCAGCCAAAAATTATTTTTTTAGATGAACCTACTACAGGTCTTGATCCACAAGCAAGGCGTAATTTGTGGGATTTAATATTAGAGATTCGCAAGCAAGGCACCACTGTAATTATTACCACGCATTATATGGATGAAGCTGAAGTGCTTTGCGATAGAGTCGCTATTATAGATAGTGGTAATATTATTGCCATTAACACACCTAGCCAACTGATTGACAATCTTGTAGCTACTGGCTTTGAAAGACCTACACAAGTAAAAAAAGCCAACCTCGAAGATGTGTTTATTAACCTTACTGGCATGAATTTAAGGGAGGAATAAGGGGTGAGTTAAAAGGCAAAAATGGTTTGATTTTGCAGTGTAAATTATTGTTCGTTCATTTTGTTTACTTGAAACTTGTTTCATATCTTTCAATTTCAAAACATCTTCAAAATGAAACGATTTTTCTGTGTAATGATTGTTGTATCTGCAATGGCTAGTTGTAATTATCAAACGATTAAGGGGAGCGGTGTGGTAAAAACTGAAATAAGAAGTATTAGTAATGCTGAAAAAATAAAAGCATTGGGTAGTTTTGACGTAGAAATTACACCCGGTACAGAAACGACACTAAAAATTGAAGGTGACGATAACTTGGTTGCACAAATTGTTATCGAGAAAAAGGATGGGTATTTAGTATTAAAAATGGTGGATAATATTAACTATTCAACTGATAATAAATTAACAGTTTATATTACTACGCCACACTTATTAGCAGTTTCACTTGCTGGAAGTGGTAACATCATTACAAAGGGTAAATTTACTGGTAGTGATCAATTTAAAGTAAGCCTTGCTGGTAGTGGCGATGCAGATATAGAAGTTAATACACCGGCTGTAGAAGCTAGTATTGCAGGCAGTGGTAATATAAAAATGGCTGGAGAAACCAAAGATGCCAATATCAGAATTGCTGGTAGCGGTAATTTTAATGGCGAAGCATTAAAAGCTGAAAATGCAGAAGCGCATATAGCTGGTAGCGGCGATGTGAAAATATTTGCGGATGCAAAATTAGATGCTCATATAGCAGGTAGTGGCTCTGTTTATTACCAAGGTAATGCCGCCGTAACACAAAAAGTAGCAGGTAGTGGTGAGGTGAAAAAGATGTAATTTTTTTTATGATTTTAAAACGATTACACTGATTAAAGGAACCAGGTTAATCGAATGAATTATTACAAAATAAATTTACTTCAAACTCTTCAGCCACAGACTATTAGAATTTCACCTGTGCCATACGGCTTACATATTTACCAATAATGTCAAATTCTATATTTACAGTACTACCAACTTGTAATTGATGAATACTTGTATGATTGTATGTATAAGGTATAATGGCAACTTTAAAGCTATTATTGGTAACTGCAAAGCAAGTTAAGCTAGTGCCATTGACAGATATAGAACCTTTTTCTATTACTAAATGTGCAAATTGAGGGTTAAACTCAAAACAATATTCCCAACTACCTTCAAGCGTTACAAGTTCTGTGCAAGCTGCGG
>JAYWCY010000427.1:0-3353 GCA_043780175.1 Chitinophagales bacterium | reverse complement strand
AGAGTTGGTGATAGGTATGCGCACTTTTGAATACTTAAAAAATCTATAGCTAAATTTATCTGCAAATTCCTCTTACTGCTAATATTTTTTATGATGTTTTTTATATGCTTAACAAATCTATCAACTCTAATAAAATTTTATTTATAAATAACTCTAAATGATTTGGATGCAATATTATTCGCATTATTGACATCGGTTACTTTAATAGTTGCAACTACCCATTTTTGCTGAGGCAGGTTAATAATACTAGAACTATTATCAACAGCATTTGTGATAATAGCTGGTGGTTGCGGTGCAACTGTTAGCCCGCTTACTTCCTCTATAGCTGAGATAGTAACTTTAAGCCCACTATATGAAATACGACTTGTAATTTTTATAGCAACTGGGAAATTAGAGGCTACGCTAATATTACTTGCAGCCGCGTCGGTTGTAAATACAATTGGGTCTGACGTATTATTCGCTGTTTTTACACAACCCGAAGCCAGTATTAGCAAACCCATTATTACTATTAAAAAAGCACTTTTCATTAGGTATTATTTATTGACTATCAGTTTATAAACGATTCTATCATCCGTACCAATTACTTCTATAAAGTATAAACCATTCGCATAATTAGCAGTAGTTATATTAATTTTTCTTTGCCTTGTTTCAACGGTTTGTAATACCGCACCAGTAGCGCTTAAAAGCCTTACTCTTACTGGCTTAGATGGTATTTGAGAAAACTCAATCCAAGCTTCGTTGGCCGTAGGATTAGGATACTGTTTCACAGTAGCACCATTAATGGCAGTTGGTGTGGTTACTGCTGTTACCAATAATTGAAATATATCACTCGAGAACACACAATTTGGCCCAGCAGTAACTACTACTTTGTAATTGCCAGGCGTTGTTGGCTTGTAAGTATTGGTAGTAGCACCAGCAATAGGCACATTATCTAAATACCATTGATAGTTTGCATAAAGTGTAAAGGTTCTAAACTGGCTACCGTTCCAAACTATTACGGGTATTAATGCCGTATTAATAACCAAGGGTAAGTTTTGAGAATAACTAGGACAAGCCCCTGGCAAAGCAATCACAATACGATAAGTACCAGATTCTTTAGCCGTAAAAGTTGCACTATTAGCACCAGCGATATTTACCGTGTCTTTTTGCCACTGCATACTACCAACATTTAAAGTAGATGCTATTACAACATTACCTGTATCGCATAGGTTTTGCGTTACCCGATATACAATAGGTGTTAATGGTTGTGGTATCGTGTTTACAGTAATGGCATTAGAATAACCAGGGCAAGTACTTTTTGTATAAACGGCTCTGTAAGTACCAGATTGGGTAACTGGTAATAGTTGATTATTAGTATTTGGATTGGCTATTGTAACACCATCTTTTTGCCAAGACACATCTGTAATACTTGATACTAAGGTGATGCTGCTGCCTACACAAAAACTACTTGATGCGGCTAGATTAACAATAATAGGCGTTTGAACTGGTGCAGTGGTAGTAAGTGTAATAGCATTGGACACACTATTACAGCCATTTGTACCGTATAAAACAGCCGTATAAGTCCCAGATTTTGTAGCGGTATACGTTTGGCTAAAAGCATTTTGTATAATATTTCCACCAGATAGCCATTGTACACCTGCTATATTAGATGAGAGTGTTACATAACCACTATCGCAAAAAGTAGTACTACCGGATGCAGTAATAATGGGGGTTGCTGGAGATGGAGTAACAGAAACAATAACTGAATTTGAATAAGCTGGGCAAATGCTTGACAATATAACAGCTCGATAGCTACCAGCCGTTGTGGCATTAATAGTTTGTGTACCAGTTGCTATTGTTACAAAATCTTTCTGCCATGCAACATTTGTTACATTAGCTGTTAATGTAACATTTGTGCCATCACAAATATTTAAGTTACCACTTGCCGAAATGGTAGGTACAATTGGCGGTGTATTTACAGTAACTGGTATCTCATTAGAATAACTTATACAAGTACTGTTGGCTACAAATGCTCTGTAAGTCCCAGACTTAGTTACAGTTAAGGTTTGTGTGATTCCAGTAGGAATATTTACCCCATTTTGTTGCCATTGAATATTAGGCAAAGTAGATACCAAAATAACATTGCCACTATCGCAAAATGTAGTAGCGCCAGTGGCAGTAATAAACGGTGTACCAGGCGATGGTGTTACAGTTACAGGTAAAGCATTTGAAAAACCTGGGCAACCACTTCCAAACAATACAGCCCTGTAAGTACCACTTTCAGTAACTGGTATAGATTGTATGCCAGATGCAATAGTTATCGTATTTTTTTGCCAAATAACACCGCTTGTATTGGTAGACAGTGTAAGCGGTGTGCCACTACAAATGTTTAAACTACCACTTGCAACAATGGTTGGCACAATCGTTGCCGAATTAACCACTACTGGTATCTCATTAGAATAAGTAATACACAAATTATTACTAGATGCTACTTTATAAATACCTGCCTTAGTAGCCGTGTAAATACTACCCGTTGCACCATTAATAGCAATACCATCTTTATACCATTGCACGTTTGCATAATTACTTACTAGCACCACACTAGCACTATCGCAAAAAGTAGTAGCACCAGATGGTACGATGGTTGGCGTTGCTGGCAAAGGTGTAACAATAAGGTTTAAGATATTGGAATACCCAATACAAGTACCAGTAGGTATAATTGCTCTATAATTACCAGAAGTGGTAGTAATATAGCTTTGCGTATTTGTAGCTACCACAATACCATCTTTCTGCCATGTAACACCAGCTACGTTTGAAGTAAACATAACACTTGTACCAGAGCAAACATTTAAGTTATTAGCAGTACTTATAATGGGTACTACAGCAGGATAATTGATTGTAACGGCAAGTTCATTAGAGTATGCGGTACAACCTGAGGTATTGGTTATAGAAGCAATATATTTACCAGCTTGTTTTACTATTAAGGTTTGACTAGTAGCCCCAGTAATAGCAACACTATCCTTTAACCATTGTACACCAGCGGTATTAGACGCCAGTGTAATGCTATCACTACTACAGAAAGATAAAGCACCTGTAGAGGCGATAACTGGTGCGGTGGGCTTTGGTGACACTGTAACTGTTACACCATTTGTAGAGGTGCAACCACCACTACCTGTTAAAATAGCTGTATAAACACCTGCGATATTAGCTGTATATGTTTGTGCTGTGGCACCAGCAATAGCATTACCATTTAAAAGCCATTGTATGCCAGCAACAGAAGATGTTAAGCTAACACCAGCACCACCTACACAAATATTGGCGGAGGCATTATTTACTGTTGAAACTATTGGCGCTACGGTATTACTAATTGTTAC
>JAYWCY010000426.1:0-3987 GCA_043780175.1 Chitinophagales bacterium | reverse complement strand
CAGCTTGTTCAGCCATTTCCAACTTTCTGCGTTGGTAATGTGCCATTGCTTCATCATACAACTTCTCAGCTAATTGTTGTTCTGGATTTTTAGCTAATTCTTCTGCGGTGATAGATGAATCGATACCAAAGTTTACAATGGTTGCCAAACGGAAACCTTCGTAATCGGCTTGTTCTTTGAAAGAATTAATTAAACCTTCGGCTACAGAATAAAACGCATTGTCTAAGTCCAATGCCAAACGTTCGCCAAATAATGCGTGGTTACGTTTTGCATAAATAACCGTACGTTGTTTGTTCATCACATCATCGTACTCAAGTAAACGTTTTCTTATACCAAAGTTGTTTTCTTCCACTTTCTTTTGTGCACGTTCAATGCTCTTGGTAATCATGCTGTGTTGAATCACTTCACCTTCTTTGTAACCAGCAAAATCCATCACTTTTGCAATACGTTCGCTACCAAACATACGCATCAAATCATCCTCTAAGGTTACAAAAAACTGCGTAGAACCTGGATCGCCTTGACGACCAGCACGACCACGTAACTGTCTATCAACACGGCGACTTTCGTGACGCTCGGTACCTACAATTGCCAAACCACCAGCTTCTTTAACGCCTGGCCCTAGCTTTATATCGGTACCACGACCAGCCATATTTGTTGCTATTGTAATGGCACCTGATAAACCAGCTTCAGCAACTACTTGTGCTTCACGAGCATGTTGCTTGGCATTTAATACATTGTGCGGAATTTGTTTTTGGCGCAACATTCTGCTTAGCAATTCACTTACCTCAACGGATGTTGTACCTACCAATACTGGTCTGCCAGCCTCTCTTAATTTGGTAATTTCTTCTATTACAGCACCAAATTTTTCACGCTTGGTTTTGTACACTAAATCTTGTTCATCAATTCTTACTGCCGTAAGATTAGTTGGGATGGTTACCACATCTAATTTGTAAATATCCCAAAACTCACCAGCTTCTGTTTCGGCAGTACCTGTCATACCACAAAGTTTGTGGTACATACGGAAATAGTTTTGTAGCGTTACTGTTGCATAGGTTTGTGTGGTAGCTTCAATTTGTACATTTTCTTTCGCCTCAATTGCTTGGTGCAAACCATCAGAATACCGTCTGCCATCTAAAATACGACCAGTTTGTTCATCTACAATTTTAACAGCCCCATCCATTACCACATATTCAACATCTTTATCAAATAATGTATAAGCTTTTAGTAATTGCTGAACCGTATGAATACGATCTGCTTTTACTGAGTAATCGTTAATAATACTTTCTTTTTGATGCAGTTTTTCATCTGCACTTGCAGCACTTTTATCTATCGCCGCAAGGCTAATACTAATGTCTGGAATGATGAAGAAATTAGGGTCTTCACCAGCTTTTGTGATGAGCTGAATACCTTTATCTGTTAACTCTACCGAGTTGTTTTTTTCATCTATATAAAAATATAGTTCTTCGTCTGCTTTCGGCATTTCACGAGACTGATCTGCTAAGTAATAATTCTCAGTTTTCTGTAATTTTACTCTTACGCCAGGCTCACTTAAATACTTAATTAACGCACTATTTTTTGGTAAGCCACGAGAGGCTCTAAACAAAGCCAAGCCGCCATCTTTGGGGTCGTCGTTACCTTCAGCGATTTTCTTTTTAGCTTCGTTTAAAAAACTATTAGTTGCACGTTTTTGTGCATCTACCAATTTCTCAATTCTTGGTTTTAATTCAAAAAATTGTTCCAAATTATCTTGTTTGCCTATAGGGCCACTGATAATTAAAGGCGTTCTCGCATCATCAATTAATACACTATCTACCTCATCTACCATAGCAAAATGGTGCTTGCGCTGTACCATTTCATCTGGATTATGCACCATGTTGTCACGTAAATAATCGAAACCAAATTCGTTATTGGTCCCGTAAGTAATATCGGCTAAATAAGCTTTTCTGCGTTCTGGTGTGTTTGGTTGGTGTTTATCAATACAATCAACCGTTAAGCCTAGCCATTCGAAAATGGTACCGTTCCATTCACTGTCACGTTTTGCTAGGTAATCATTTACCGTCACAATGTGTACACCTTCACCAGTTAATGCGTTTAAGTAAGCTGGCAATGTACTTACCAAGGTTTTACCTTCACCAGTTGCCATTTCGGCAATTTTACCGCTATGCAATACGCTACCACCAATTAGCTGCACGTCGTAATGCACCATATTCCAAGTAACTTTGCCCCCGCCAGCTGTCCAAGTATTTTTAAAAATACTTTTATCGCCTTCAATGGTTACATAGTCTTTTTTAACACCAAATTCTCTATCCAATTCTGTAGCTGTAGAAACAATGGTTTCGTTGTCTTTAAAGCGTCTTGCAGTTTCTTTAATTACTGCAAAAGCCTCTGCTTGTATACCTTTTAGTGCTTCTTCAATTTGCGTATCACGCTCTTTTTTTAGTTTATCTACTTCTTGGTAAATAGTATCTTTTACATGAATATCACTTACTGGTAAGGCTTCTGCTTCTTCTTGCTTTTTAGCAATTTCGGCGTCAATATCTTTTAAATGTGCTTTAATTCTGTCTTTAAATTCTACTGTTTTAGCACGTAGCTCATCGTTGGTTAAACTTTGATACGCTTGAAAATATTGGTTGATTTTTTCAACGATCGGCCTAATCTGTGCCACGTCTTTCTCACTCTTATTTCCTCCTAATAACTTGCTAATAAATTTCAACATATATCTTATATAATTGTATGAATGGTGTTAATATTTATCAAATAAAGTGCTGTATTATTTTTTAGTCAAAATGACACACTTAATTTGAGGCGATAAATATAAAGAATTTGATTTCAGATGCGCCGTATTGGATTGTTTGAATTGAAGAATGACATGATTTGTAACTTTTTATTAATAAAAACACCTTGCATGAGAATTGTATTTTTAAGTTTCTTTTTGGTTATAATACTTGCCAGTAAAGCATTTTCGCAAACCAGTGTTATAGATTCTGCGGTTGTAAAAATTGACACGCTACCAAATGCGAACCATTTAGTAAGTTTAGATTCTATTGCTAAAAGGCGTAATCAATTAAATAAAACCAATATGACCATTTTGGCAGGTTGGGCGGGTGTAAACATCATCCAAAGTAGTATTTCGTCAGCTAATGCTAAAGGTAGCGATAAAGCATTTTTTCAAATGAACACTTATTGGAACTTTGTAAACCTTGCAGTTGCAGGTATAGGCTTGTATAGCGTAAAAAAGGTAGCTACAAAAAAACTGTCATTGGCACAAAATATCAACAAGCAGCAGCAATTAGAAAAAATATTGCTCGTAAATTCTGGGTTGGATGTTGGGTATGTATTTGCAGGTTTGTATTTGCAAGAACGTGGTCAGCGATTAAACAATGATCAAACACAAGGTTTTGGCAAAGGCGTGTTATTGCAAGGCAGTTTTTTATTGGTGTTTGATGTGGTGCAATATTGTATGCATCATGCCAATGGCAAACATTTAAATGGGTGGTTACAAAAAGTAGATATTGGTGCTTCGCAAAATGGGGTAGGGCTAACTTATAATTTTAAGAGAATAATGCTTTAAGTTCTGTGGCATCATCTGCTTTCATTTTGCCACCTAATATTAAACGCAACTGCCTTCTACGTAAGGCACCACCATACACCCGTTGTTGTTCTTTAGTTTCCGCAATTAATGCAGGTACTGGTTTAGGTGTATTGTGTTCGTCTAAAGCTACAAAAGTTAGATAGGCTTCATTACTTTCATATTTAGTTTTACGCAGTAAATCTTCGCCCCAAACTTTTAAATGTATTTCCATTGATGTAGTGAAAGCACGTGATACAATAGCTTGTATGTGCACAATATTGCCTAATTTAATAGGATTTTTAAAGCTTAGATTATCTACTGATGCAGTCATACAAGGGCTGTTAGAATGTTTGGCGGCGGCAATACCCGCTGCAATATCCATCCAGTACATTAACCTGCCACCCATTAAATTTCCA
>JAYWCY010000425.1:0-4179 GCA_043780175.1 Chitinophagales bacterium | reverse complement strand
TAAAAGGACAAATGCAATTACGCAATTATCCTAAAAACTTTATGGGCGAAAAGGTGGATTTTGAAGACGGCGATACCAGCAAGCGCAAAATAATTTTCTTATCAGAAACCATTGCCAAATATTTTAAGAATGGCAAGGATAGAAAAATAGATGTTATTTCTACCAAAGTAAGTGGCAATAGCAATGGTTTTGGATTTTCTAGCCCATCCATTATTTCATTATATAGCAATATTGTATCAATTGGCAGAGGCTTAAATCCGCGTGGTTTTATATCACCCCTTGCAGATAATGCACTCAATTTTTACAAATATCATTTTGAAGGCACGTTTTATGAAAATGGAAAAGAAATTAGCCGTATTAAAGTGATTCCTAAACGCAAGTATGAACCATTATTTGCTGGTTATATCACCATTATAGAAAATGATTGGCGCTTGCAAAGTGTACAATTAACGGTACTAAAAGCGCAGCAAATGCAGTTGTTAGATACGTTGGTGCTAGAACAACTGTATGTGCCATTAAACAATACTTGGGTCATCAAACAACAAGTGATTCAGCCAGCAGGCAAGTTTTTTGGCTTCGATTTTTTTGGTAGTTTTTTGCAAGTGTATGAGAATTTTGAGCTTGAACCTCAGTTTAAAAAGCAATTTTTTAATAATACCATATTGAAGTTTTTTGATAGTGCCAATAAAAAAACAATGGCATATTGGGATAGCATCAGACCAATACCCTTACTTGAGGCTGAGGCGAAAGACTATAAGAAAAAAGACAGTCTAGAAATAGCCCGAAAAGACCCTAAATATTTGGATAGTTTAGATAGGGTACACAATAAAATAAAGGTAAACAAGCTATTATATACTGGTATGAATTTTGGCAAAGAGCGCAAAAAAGAGAGCTTGACCTTGCAACCACTCATTAATCTAATAGGTGTGTTGTACAATCCTGTAGAAGGCCGCTATTTTGAATACAGTATCAAGTACCGGAAGCAATTTGAAGGTAGAAAAAACTTGTTGGTGGAACCTGTATTTAGATATGGGTATTCAAATAAGCACTTTAATGGCTATGTGAATACAGATTATAATTTTGGTAAAAAGTATTTTAACACGGTTTCCTTTAGTGCGGGGCAAAAAGTGTTTCAGTTTGATAATGCCAACCCAATTGATGAATTTAATAACTCGCTAGCCGCTGGTCTATGGCAGCATAATCACATAAAAATTTACGAAGCAGCTTTTGCTAAAATTGGCTATAGCAAAGGCTTTGGCGATGGTTTTACAGTAGGTATTTCGGCACAGTTTCAAGATAGAAAACCACTAGAAAATACCATCGACAGTTTAAAAGGCAAAGCATTTTTGCCAAATTATCCCACAAATATTACGAGTGCTAATATTACTGCACAGCAAGCTTTTACAGCAAGTATCAATATTACTTGGCGCCCCGGTGCTAAATATGTAGAACTACCAGATATGAAAATAGCGTTGGGCTCTAAATACCCAACTTTTAATGTAACTATTACCAAAGGCTTTGCCAATATTTTTGGTAGCGATGTAGATTATACTAAGTGGAAATTCTCGGTATCTGATAACTTAGATTTTAAAATTGGTGGTAGATTCAGCTATCATTTAGCTGCTGGTGGTTTTATTAATGCCAATCAATTATCTGTTATTGATTACAATCATTTTCTTGGCAATGAAACCGTATTGGCCAATACCTATTTAAGTAGTTTTCAGTTGATGCCTTATTACCAGTACAGTAATATCGAAAAAACCTACGGTGAAGCCCATGTTGAGTATCACTTAAATGGGTTATTAACCAATAAAATACCACTGTTGCGTAAATGGAACTGGTTTTTTATACTAGGTGGTAATGGCTTATATATCAATCAAAATAGTCATTATTATGAAGCGTTTTTTGGTATAGAAAATATCTTTAAAGTGCTTAGAGTGGATGCCATAAAGGGCTTTGATGCCAAAGGCAATAACACCACTGGTATTCGTGTGGCTTTGCCTATATTTGGTAGAAGAGGTGGTCGTTAATTTTACCACATAGATACATTAGGCACATAGAAAATTCCTACATAATAGATGTTAGTAAAATGCAAAGTTAGTTTGCTCCAAGTTCTTTTTTTCTTAAAGAGCTAGCTATCTGCCTATGTGTCTATGTGGTAATTTTTGCTTTATTTTGCCTTGCAAATTTTACCTGCCCTGCAAGTAGGTTTATAAAATGTAAGTTATGGCCGCACTATACAATCGTATTAACAACGAAGAGTTGAAGCAAGTAATGTTGCAAGAAACTGAACCAAGAACTACCGTCAGTTTTTACCAATATTTCTCAATAGAAGATCCCAAAGCTTTTAGAGATTATTTGTACAAAAATTTGGATGAACTATTTGTGTTCGGTAGAATTTTTGTAGCCCATGAAGGCATTAATGCACAAATAAGTGTACCAGCCAATAATTTTGAAGCTTTTAAAACCTTTTTGTACAGCATAAAACCATTGAATGGCTTGCGCTTAAATATTGCGGTAGACGATGATGGCAAAAGCTTTTGGGTGCTTAAAATAAAAGTGCGTGAAAAAATTGTAGCGGATGGTATTGCTGATCCTGATTTTAATATGCATACCAAGGGTAATTATGTGAATGCTGTGCAAATGAATGCGTTATTAGAAAACCCTGACACGGTGGTAATAGATATGCGCAACCATTACGAATATGAAGTAGGGCATTTTGAAAGCGCAGTAGAAATTCCTTCTGACACGTTCAGAGAGCAATTACCTATGGCAATAGATATGATGCAAGGTAACGAAGATAAAAATATTATCATGTATTGTACTGGTGGAATTCGTTGCGAGAAAGCTAGTGCTTACATGCTGCACAAGGGTTTTAAAAACGTATTTCATTTAGAAGGTGGTATTATTAATTACGCACAGCAAATAAAAGAAGTAGGTATTGATAGTAAGTTTATTGGTAAAAACTTTGTGTTTGATAATAGACTAGGGGAGCGAATTACTGAAGATGTGATTGCTAAGTGTCACCAATGTGGTAAACTAGCCGATACACATACAAATTGCGCCAATGATGGGTGTCATTTGCTATTTATACAATGTAACGACTGTGCGAAACAGTTTGATGGCTGCTGTACTGTTGCGTGCCAAACTATTTATCAAATGCCCTACGAAGAACAAAAAAAACTACGTGCTGGTATAGATAAAGGCAATCAAGTATTTAATAAATCTAAAGCAAGGCTTAGGCCAAGGCTTGGTGAGGATGTTTGAACTGCTTTAATACTATAAATAAAAAATCCATTCGCAAATGCGAATGGATTTTTTATTTATTAAAAATTGGCAAGTCTAAATTGCAAATTAAAATTATACGTTTTTCTTAGCGTCGTCTAAAAATTTAGCTAGGCCTATATCTGTTAAAGGATGTTTTAGCAAACCTAAAATTGGATCTAATGGGCAAGTACAAACATCAGCGCCCGCTTCTGCACATTGAATAATATGGTTAGCACTACGGATAGATGCTGCCAAGATTTTTGATTCAAAACCTTGAATTGAATAAATATTAGCAATTTGTGCAATTAATTGAACACCATCCCAACCACTATCATCAATACGGCCAATAAATGGGGATATATAAGTAGCGCCAGCTTTAGCAGCTAAAATAGCTTGACCAGCACTAAAAATTAGTGTACAGTTTGTTTTAATACCTTTATCAGTAAAATATTTAATGGCTTTAATACCATCTTTAATCATTGGTATTTTTACGACAATATTTGGGTGAATAGCTGCTAGAATCTCACCTTCTGCAATCATTTCCGCGTAAGTTGTAGATAAAACTTCCGCACTAATATCACCATCTACCATTTCGCAAATGGTTTTATAGTGTTGCATTTGGGCTTCGGCACCTTTAATACCTTCTTTTGCCATTAACGATGGATTGGTAGTTACACCATCCAAAATACCAAGATCGTTTGCTTCTTTAATTTGAGCAAGATTAGCTGTGTCAATAAAAAATTTCATGTAATGTTATTTGAGCTTGAAAGTGGAAATCTAAATGTGGCTTCAATCGCCCCCTTGAGGGGATGGGGGTAAAAAAAGTGGCAGACTACTTCCATCGCACCGCTACAACCGTTTATCCTTGCTGTATTCCTACCCTGGGGAGGTTCAACAGGAGCTGGTCGTGTA
>JAYWCY010000424.1:0-7559 GCA_043780175.1 Chitinophagales bacterium | reverse complement strand
TTGGGTAAGTATTAAGTAAATAACATTATTATATTCTATTTTCATTACTTTGTTGTAAAGGTAATTTTAATAAAAACACATTTAAGTTGGCTTCTGGTTCAGCAAGTTTAAGTATTCCATTGTGTAAATGCACTAGTGATAAGGACAACGCCAACCCTATACCTGTACCTTTTTGCTTTTCGGTTTCTTTTAACCTGAAAAATGGTTGAAATACTTTATCCTTCATCTCTTCTGGTATCATGTAGCCATCATTCTTTATGCTAATAGTAAAGTAATTATCCATTTCGCTTAAAGCTTGTACCTCAATAATAACAGTAGTTTTAGCGTATTTGATAGCATTGCTAAACAAGTTGTATAAGATTTTATTAAATGCATCTAAATCTATCAACGCAGAGATATAATTTGAAGGTAGTAGTAGTTGAAAATTCAGTTTATTTTCTTCGGCCAATGGTTTAAAGCTACTAAAAGTTTCCTCTACTAGTGTTGTAATATCAACTTTTGTAAAACTTAAACTAAAGCCATTTATTTCCGTTTGCCTAAAGTCTAATAACTGGTTACTTAAGTCAATTAAGCGATTGGTATTTCGCTCCATAATTTTCAAATATGCCATTATCTCGGGTGTACTTTCACCTTTTTTAATCACCTTTTCTAATGGTGCTTTAATTAATGTTAAAGGCGTTTTTACTTCATGTGCCACATTTGTAAAAAAACTCATTTTTGCTTCGAATACTTCTTTTGCTTTCGCCATTTCAAACAACTCGAACTTTCGCTTGTTTTTGACTTCATTTAATTTTTGGTAATAGTGAATAAGAAAATAGACGATGATAACAACTAACAAAACATATAAAATAAAAGCCCATGCATTTAACCACCAAGGCGGTAAAATTTCAATTATTAGGCTAGTTTCTTTGACAGTACTAGCACTAGTATTCGTAATTGCTTTTACCTTAAAAATATAAGTACCAGTTGCCAAGTCAGTAAAATAAGCTTTCCTATTTGTTTTTAGGTAAGTCCAATTCTTATCTAAGCCTTCCATTTTATAGGCGTATTCAGTCATCTCTGGTGCCGTGTAACCAAGTGCTGCAAAATCTATACTTAGGGTAGATTGATTATGACTTAGTATAATTTTTTGTGTACTAATTATTGACTGTTGTAATGGCGAACTTTTTTCGCCAACAATAATATCTTTATTAAAAATCTGTAACCCAGTAATATAGACAGGGGGTACAAAATTATTATCTACAAAGTCTTTAGGATTAAAGCTAATTAAGCCCTTCACACTACCAAAAAACATTCTACCATTTGCATCTTTATATGCAGAGTTAAAGTTAAACTGATCGCTCAGCAAACCATTTACTACAGTGTACACTTTTAATTGCTGAGTAATCATGTTAAACCTTACCAATCCTTTAGATGTAGATATCCAAAGATGCTTAGCATCATCTTCTAAAATATTCAATACAAAATTGCTTGGCAAGCCATTAGCCGTTGTGTAAGTAGTAAATAATTTAGTGGCTGAATTAAATAGGCTTAAGCCATTTTCAGTTGCAAACCATAATCGATGGTGGCTATCTTCAAAAATACTATTTATCCTATCTGAAGGGATACTTTTAACACTTGTACTACCGTATTTAAAGTTACCATATGCTTTTGTTTGGGGGTTAAAATAATAAATACCATTACCATAAGTGGCCGCCCAAATTGTTCCAGCATGATCTTCTAATAAAAAAGAATACCAAGCGTTTAAAGGCATATTATTTAACAAAGAAAAATCATCGTTTTTTGCATTGTATTTATAGGCGCCAATAGTAGTACCAATCATTATTTCGTTAGTACGCGTCTTAGCCAAACAGTAAATAAAATTGCTACGAAATTGATGTAATTTACTACCAGAGCGATAGTGTTTTTTAACCTTGCCTGTAGTTATATTCATCTTATCTAAGCCATGTTCGAAAGTACCTATCCACAAATCATTACCATTTACTAATAGACCATGAATGTTAGCGTACGCAATACTTGTATTACTTGATGATGATTTGAAATAAGTAAATTTTCCTGTGGCAATATTCATTTTATTTAAGCCAGCATCTTCTGTACCAATCCATAAACTGCCGGTATTATCTTGATGTACCTCTCTAACGACATTACCGCTTAACGCGTTCTCGCCTACTTTAGGAAATAACTTACTGAAAGGCGTGTAAGACTTGGGCGAATAGTTGATGCCACCAAAATAAGTGCCTGCCCAAATACCTCCTTCTTTATCCTTACAAAAACAATAAACAGCATTGTCGGTTATTGAATAAGGATTATTATATTCTTTGTGTAAATTAGTACTAACTTGATTTTGCGTATTATAAATAAAAATACCAGATTCTGTGGCAATCCAATACACAGTTGGTGATACTTCAACAAAATTTCTTACAAAAATTTCTTTACCCTTTGCATCGCTGGAAAATAAATCGTGGCAAATAAAAGTTTTTGTGTCGAATAATTTAGCTCCCTGTGTAGGTGTCCCAATTAATATTTGATTATTAGATATAGGATACAGTTTTTGAATCCACTGCGATGCTATAGCTTGCTTTGTAGAAAATACCTTGTAAGATTTAAAGCAATTATTTTGATAATTATATTGTTGTAATTCACCATCGCTCGTACTTACCCAAAAATTACCATTTGACGAGACACATAGAGATGTTGCTTGAAAAAATTGTTTTGTATTATAAACTTCCGTTTTGCCAGTAGATTCTTGATACTTACATAATGTAGACCCCATAATAAACCAAAGGTTCTGCTTAACATCTTTAACCACATCAATCACCAAATTATTAGCCGTTACAGGTAGTATCGAAAAACTTTCTTTGTCGGCATTGTATTTATAAAGTCCTCTCTCTGTAGCCACCCAAAGTGTGCCATCGATATCTTCAAAAAGGCTGCGAATAAAATTGCTACCAATACTGCTAGTATCGTTGGGTATATTTCTAAATACTTTAAATGAATAACCATCAAATCTATTAAGCCCATCTTTTGTACCAAACCACAAAAAGCCTTTATGGTCTTGTACTGAGCAAATGACTGCATTATTAGACAAGCCATTTTCTACCTGATAATGCCTAAAATAATATGCTTGGCTATTTGCTTTTGTCAAACAGATAGCAATTATTGAGAATAGCAATAAGTACTTTATTGTGTACAAGCAGATAGGTTTTTTCTTAAAACTAAGTAATCAAAAATAATGCATTGTAAATGCCTAGCAAGAAAGAAATTATTAAAGCGATTAAATTGATATTTTTTGAAGAAAAAATGATACTATTTGAAGAGGGAAATTCGAGAAAAGATGACAATTTTACGCTACGATTTAAACGATTGCTATATGCTTGTTTGCTTAAATAAAATAAGTGTCTATTTAACACCTATTTGAAGTGTGTTACACACTATACTAATTTTTCATTTATTATTCCTTTCTATAAATTAAACCTTGCTTTATGAAGAAGTATCTACAACGTTGGTGTTTTAAGCAGTATGCACCAATGTTATTATCTGTAATTATGCTGTTTATTTTCAATCCATCTAGAGCACAAGAAACCAACAAAGTTTCTGGTACTGTTACCAATGCTACCGGGCAACCATTACAAGGTGCATCTATAAGTATTCAAGGCTTGAGCAAAACAACGGTATCAGACGCCAATGGCAAATTTTCTATTGCTGCATCTAAAGGCGCTGTTCTTGTGATTAGTTTTGTTGGTTTTGAAAACAAAGAAATAAAAATAATTGGTATAGCTCCTATTACAATATCGCTAGCTGTAAAAAACGAAGCATTAGACGATGTGGTTGTAGTAGCTTATGGTACCGTTAAAAAGAAAGATTTAACGGGTGCAGTATCAATAGTTAATGTAGCAGAAGCTAGAAAAACAGCCTCTTATGATGTTGCAAAAATGTTGCAAGGACAAGTTCCTGGTGTTACAGTACAAGGTTCTGGTGAGCCTGGTGGTTATGTATCCATTAAAATTCGAGGCATCAGTTCTTTATCTGCTGGTAGCGATCCATTGTTTGTGATAGATGGTGTACCTGTAACTGCACCATTTGATTTCTCGCCAGATGACATTGAAAGTATTCAAGTATTAAAAGATGCATCTTCAGCGGCATTGTATGGTTCAAGAGCCAATGGTGGTGTAGTTATTATTACCACAAAAAAAGGTCGTGCAGGTGCTTTAAAACTTGGTTATAATGCTTATGTAGGCCTTCAAAATGTTCCTAAAAAAATACCAGTAACTAATCGTTTGGGGTATCAAACAATTACGAATGCAGCAGAATCTAACGCTGGGTTATCATTAGCACCGGGCAACGATCCCACAAGCTCTAGTTATATCAACAAAGTAAATACCGATTGGCAAAAAGAGGCTTTTACAACTGGTGTTATTCAAGACCATCATTTAAATGTATCTGGCGGTAATGAGTTTACTACTTACAATGCTTCATTAGGTTACTTCGACCAAACAAGTACCTATAAAGGTCCCCAGAAATATAATAGATATACTATCAATACCAATCTTCAAGGCAAAAAAGGTATTTTTAGTTACGGTGTAAAATTAGCTTATACACAGTCGCACAAAGTAAACCCATACAACGGTATGCAATACCATGCAGTATTTGGTGGTGCAGTTACAAGTGTATTAACTGCAATACCTACCATGCCAGTCTATGATGCTAATAGATTACGTGGTTTTGGGGGTAGCGATAATGCTACACAAAGAGCGATTACGTTAAACGTAGTGGGCATGAATAGTGTATTACAGGATTATAGCGACAGAAACCGCTTATTGGCTGGTGCTTGGGCAGAAATTGAGCCAGTTAAAAACTTGAAATACAGAATAAACCTTAGTTACGACCGCACAGACTGGAACAATTTCCACTTTGAGCCAACATTCGATTTAGGCTGGTATTATTTAAATACACAGGCATTTATGGCTACTGGTACGGGTCATGGTTCTTCTGCACTAATAGAAAATACATTAAGCTATCAATTAAAGTACAAGCAGCATAAATTAGACCTTCTAGCTGGTATGACTTTTCAAGATGATAAAGATGCAAGCTATTTTGCTACAGGCACTGGCTTTACTGAGCCTTATTTCTACTCGTACAGCACATTAGATGCAGCGAACAAAAGCACTACAGATTACTATAGTCAACATGCATTAACATCAATTCTTGGTAGACTTAACTATAATTATAGCGATAAATATCTTTTAACAATTAATGGTAGAAGAGATAATAGTTCAAATTTTAGTCCACTTAATCACTTTGCATATTTTGGCTCTGTTGCTGCAGCTTGGAACATACACAACGAGAAATTTATCCATTTGCCAGAAGTAATTAGCTCTTTAAAATTACGAGGTGGTTATGGCACTTTGGGTAATGAAAACATCCCTCGCTACGCTTATCAATCTGTAGTAAATGCTAGTGCTAGTTACCTATTTGGAAATACTTTGGCCCCAGGTACTATTACCAAACAGCTTATTGATCCTAACATTAAATGGGAAACAACCATCTCTACCACTGCAGCAATAGAAGTTGGCTTACTGAAAGAGCGTTTGAAATTTACAGCAGAATATTATAAAAGGAAGAGTATAGACATGTTGTACAATGCAGCAGTACCATTGTCTACTGGTTCATTCCCTTCTACTATTTTAACTAATATTGCTGAGCTAGAAAACCATGGTTTTGAGTTTACGTTAGCTTACAGAGACAATGACCATAAGATGCATTATGACATTAGTGCAAACATGCACACATTACAAAACAAACTTTTAAAAATCACTGGTCAGCAAAATGATCATATTGATGGTGCTGGATCAAGATCTGAAGTAGGCCGCTCTATTGGCGATATCTATGCATATCAAACATTAGGAATTTTTCAGTCGGCAGCAGAAGTTTTAGCTAGTCCTGCACAAAGTGGCGCCGCTGCTGGTGATATTAAGTTTAAAGATGTTGATGGTAATAATATTATTAATGGTGATGATAGAACTTACTTAGGCACAGCTATTCCCAAAATTTACTATGGCTTAAACGTAAACCTTAGCTATGGCAACTGGGATTTCTCTATGTTTTGGCAAGGCAATGCAGGTAATAAAGTATTAAACGGTGTCTACCATGATTTAATGGGTGAACAATACAGCAATCACCACATAGATGCATTAAACTTTTGGAGCACTACCAATACCAATACAGATGTTCCTCGTCCTATAATAGGTGACCCAAATGCCAATAATCGCTTTAGCAATAGGCATATAGAAAGTGGCACTTATGTGAAACTTCAAAACTGCCAATTAGGTTATTCATTATCTGATGCAGCAGTTAAAAAACTTAAGGTAATCAAAACTTTTAGAGCCTATATTTCTGGTCAAAACTTAATTACTGTTTCTAGCTATAGAGGTTACGACCCGGATTTCTTAAGCGATGGATTATTTAGCCGTGGTTTCGATATTGGTTCGTTTCCTAACCCACGTTCTTTTATGTTAGGCGTGCAAGTTGGATTTTAAACCTACGCATTCTTATTTAAAACGATTAAACAATAAACAATGAAACTTAATAAAATAAATATTTGCGCAACAATAGCCCTAACGGCTGCAACAGCCTTAATTGGTTGTGATAAAAGAACAGAATTAGTAAATCCAAATGCACAAACTTCAGCTAGTTTTTGGCAAAATAGTAATGACGCGCTTAAAGGTATTAATGCGGCTTATGCAAGTTTAATAGTTGATGGCAGCTACATGCGTTGTACACCTTTAATGCTTGATTTAAGAGGTGATGACACTCGAAGTAATAGTCCTTGGGATCAAATGTATAACTCAGGAAAATTTGCTTTAAATACCGATAATACACAAATTTATGGTTGGGCTTTTGGGGCTTTTTATGAAGGTATTTCTAGTAGCAATCAGGTTTTAGAAAATGTACCAAAAATAAAAATGGATTCTACTTTGCGTAATAGAATTATTGGCCAAGCATATTTCTTACGTGGTTTGTATTTCTATCATTTGGTAAATATGTTTGGCAATGTAGCACTACCTACAAGCACGACTGTTATCTATAACAAACAACGGACAGAAGCAGAAGGGTGGGCACAGGTAATTGGAGATTTTAAACAAGCTGCGGCACTACTTCCTGTAAGTTATATCACTGTTACTGGTGCAGATGCGGGCCAACTTGGCAGAGCCACTAAAGGTGCTGCCTTAGGCTTTTTAGGTAAAAGCTATTTATTTACTAAAAAATACGACTCCGCCGCAGCTAATTTTAAAGCAGTTATGGACTTAGGTGTATATAGCTTAGTAGCTAAATACAGCGATAACTTTACTACAGCGAATGAAAACAATAGCGAATCAATTTTTGAAGTGCAATTTTCTCGTGATGCTGGTGGCAAAGATTTAGGTTGGGGCGGCACACCTTCATCTAGTTGGGGTAAAACTTCTGCAAGAGCCATTACCTATGCCCCTCGTGGCTTTGGCTGGACAGATGTGCAACCTACACGTGCTTTACTTACCGAATTTCAATTGGAAAAAACAACC
>JAYWCY010000423.1:0-5451 GCA_043780175.1 Chitinophagales bacterium | reverse complement strand
AACGTATAATGTCCAGGACTTACATTGGTATAGGATGCTACTTTTTCGTTGCCAGCAATATGCCAATCTTTATCCCAATTTTCTAATTTATATGCGTATTGATTATTGGCTAAAGCGGTATAGTTTAAAGCTGCAAAGCCAAACGAGAAAGTAGACTGTTTATAGCTTAATGCTATGTCTTTTGTATAGCTAATATCATTGCTTAAAGGGCTGTCATCATCGTTTGGTAATACCCTTTTATTCAGCAATAAAAACTCGGTAATGTATACAGGTGGTATAAAGCTATTTGTTTTAATATTGGTTGGATAAAAGCTATTAAAGCCATTGATGCCACCAAAAAAAATGGCTCCATCTTTTGTGGTTAAGTAAGCATTGGCTTCAAATTCTAAACCTTGCAAGCCATCAGCAGTATTATATCTTTTAAAATGCTTATTATCTGGTTGTAATTGTATAACACCGTTAGACGTCGCGATCCAATAATTACCCAGTTTATCTTCCGCCATACCTTTAATAAATTGGGTAGAAAGACCAGCTTTTTCATCTAATAAATCAAAATTATTTTGCTTCGGATTAAATACATACAAACCATATTGCCCAACCCAAAGCCTATTTTTAGAGTCGATAAATAATACCCTCAAATCTGGCATTTTTTCATTTTGAGTAAAATAATGCACAAAAGTTTGTGAGCTAGCTAAGTAACAATTTAAACCGCCATCATCAGTGCCAATCCAAATATTACCAGCTTTATCTTCTGCGAGCGATACAATATTATTGCCAAGTAATTTGGTTTTGTTATAGGCATCGGCAATAATTCTGGTAAAGGTTTTCGTGTGTTTGTCAAGTAAGTTTAAACCGCCATAATAGGTAGCAATCCACAATCTTTTTTTACTGTCTTCAAATACTTTTTGTACATAATTAGAACTAATAGAATGCTTATTGGCACTATCGTGCACCAATCTTGTAAAACTACCGTTACTTCTATTCATTAGGCATAAGCCGCCGCCCCAAGTAGCCACCCATAAGTTATGATCGCTATCTTCTGTAATATTTAATATTTCGTTTGAGCCAATACTATTGGCGTTGTATGGATTGTTTTTAAAATGCTCAAAGCTGTTGGTATTTCTATCAAATTTATTCAAGCCACCACCATCGGTACCAATCCAAATAGTACCAGTTTTATCTTCGTAAAATGCTTTTACATCGTTATAACTTAAGCTGTTTGTAATCGCTTCTTGCCTGTATAAAATAAATTTTTCTGTATTGGGTGAATGTAAGTTGATACCCCCTCTATGCGTGCCTACCCAAAGATTATGCTGGTTATCTTCAAATAAAGCAGAAACCGTTCTTTGCGACAAACTAAATGCATTATCCGGCTCGTTTTGGTAATGAAAAAAGCTATTGGTAGTTGGTTGAAATATATCTAAACCGCCATTAATACCTCCAATCCAAATGTTTTGCTCATGGTCAATTAAAATGGCTCGCACTTGATTGCTAGATAGCGAAGTGGTGGCTTTATCTTGATGCCGAAACTGCCGACAAGTGTTTTTTAGATAATTAAAAACCAACAAACCATTATTTTCTGTGCCCATCCAAAGGTTGCCTGCTTTGTCTTCCTTGATGGTTAGTATATTATTATCTTTAAAACTATTGAGACATGAGGTATTAGATAATGGTTTAAATTGCTGTGTTGCTTTATCAAATAAGCTTAATCCAATATCTGTCAAAATCCAAAAATTACCTTTTGAATCCTCGTATAAATTATTTACTTTATTACTTGGCAAACTATTGGCGTGTAAACTGTTTTTATATTGGGTAAATGATTGCCTATTATTCGTAAATAATAGAATGCCATTGCCAAGTGTACTCACCCATAAACTGCCTTTTTTATCTTCATATATACAACTAATGCTATTACTATTGGGATTACTAGTTGCTGGTAATTTATAGCGAGTAAATTTATTAATAGTCGGATTGAATTTATTTAATCCGTTTATAGTGCCAACCCAAATTTGTTGCTTACTGTCTTCGTAAATATATTTAATATAATTATCACTAATGCTATTTGTGTCTTTACTGTTATAGCGAAATGTATGTATTTGATTGCCGTCATATCTATTTAAACCATCTCTTGTACCAAACCAAATAAAGCCCCTTTTATCCTGATAAATGGTTTCGATGGTACTATTAGATAAACCTTCTTCAATAGAAATATGTTTAAAATTCAACTTCGGTGGATTTGCATATAAATTAGTGCAGCTAATTATAAGCAAGTATAACAACCATGTGTGATAATTGAAAACTCGTTTCATCGTGGGCCTAACAATCAGTTAAAAGAATTGAAACAATTAAAAGACCACTAAGGTAATTTAATCAGTCGCAATAGCCTCTTTTACAAGTATTTATTGTCTAAATGCACTAAAACTATGATCAATCGGATAAGTCATTTTATATGGCGGTATTTACTTTTGTTGCCTAAGTTAACGAGCTTACTTTCAAAAAACAAACGCTGAATTATGAAAAAACGATTGCGACATGTAATGCTTCATGCCATTACATTGCTTATTGCCTGTAACCTTTTGGCACAGCAAAAAACACTCACTGGTAAAATTACCGATGCTCAAAACAAACCCATAGAGGGTGCAAGTATTACTTTAAAAGGAAAAACAACAGCCACAGCTACTGATGTTACAGGTACGTTTAAAATTACTGCCATTGCAAATGATGTATTAGTAATTTCGTATATCGGATTTGTAAGTATAGAACAAAAAGTGGGCAGTAATTCCAACTTTAATATTACGCTTACTAGTGTTGCAAGTACTTTAAATGAAGTGGTGGTGGTAGGATACGGTACTGCAAGAAAGAAAGATGTAACTGGTGCAGTGTCAACTGTTACTGCAAAAGACTTTCAAAAAGGCGCTATTTCTACACCAGAACAAATGATTGCTGGTAAAGTACCAGGCGTTTCTATTATTTCAAATGGTGGCCAGCCAGGTAGTGGTAGTACCATACGTATTAGAGGCGGTGCATCTTTACGTGCCAGTAACGATCCATTAATAGTGATTGATGGTGTGCCTTTAGAAAACGGCGGTGTTTCTGGTGCTGGTAACGCTTTAAGCTTTATCAATCCGAACGATATAGAATCTTTTACAATATTAAAAGATGCGTCTGCTGCGGCTATTTATGGTACAAGAGCATCTAACGGAGTGATTATTATTACCACAAAAAAAGGCTTGGGTGGCAAATTGAAAACAGTGGTTTCTTCTACCAATTCGCTGTCACAAATTACTAAAAAAGTAGATGTGCTTTCGGCTAGTCAGTTTAAAGATATTGTAACTGTAAAAGGTACAGCAGCACAAAAAGCCATGTTAGGCTCGGCCAATACTGATTGGCAAAATGAAATTTATCAGTCTGCTTTATCAAGCGATAACAATATCAGTTTTAGTGGTGGAATTAAAAAATTACCATATCGTGTGTCCATTGGTTATATGAATCAAGATGGCGTTTTAAAAACTGATAATTTACAAAGAGTTTCAGCGGCTTTAATTGTAAATCCTACTTTCTTTGATAATCATTTAAAAGTAGATTTAAACTTAAAAGCGAGTATGCAAAATGCGCGTTTTGCAAATACAGCAGCTATTGGCGGTGCTATTAGTTTCGATCCTACGCAACCATTGTACGCAACTGTGAAAAAGGAGCGTTTTGGTGGTTACTACGAGTGGCTAGACCCATCGACTGCTTCAGGTTTGGTAAATTTAGTAGGTAGAAATCCGGTGGGTTTATTAAATCAAAGATTTGATAAAAGTAATCCCGTACGTAGCATTGGCAACTTACAATTAGATTATAAGTTTCATTTTTTGCCTGATTTACATGCAAATGTGAACCTTGGTTACGATGTATCTAATGGTACAGGAACCGTTTTTGTTTCTGATAGTGCGGCTTCAGATTATATTGCTGGTGGCACTGGTGGTCAAAATAATCAATATAAACAAACAAAAACTAATACGGTTTTTGATTTTTACCTAAACTATGTGAAGGAACTGCAATCAATTCAAAGCAGGATAGATATAACAGCTGGTTATTCTTATAATAATTTTTTGACCACCGTTTACAATTATGCTAGTTACAATGCTCGTGGCGTAAAATATCCAAACAGCGACCCAACTTTCCCTAACAATAAACCAGAAAATACACTAATTTCATTTTTTGCACGCGCCAATTATAATTTTAAAGACCGTTATTTACTTACTGCAACTGTACGTAGAGATGGTTCTTCACGTTTTGGCCCAGAAAATAGATGGGGTACTTTTCCTTCTTTGGCCTTGGCTTGGAAAGTAAAAGACGAATCGTTTTTGAAAAATAACAAAACTGTATCTGACTTAAAAGTACGTTTAGGGTATGGTATTACTGGTCAGCAAGATGGTATTGGTAATTATGATTATTTATCATATTTTTCATTAACTAATACGAATTCTACCTATCAGTTCGGCAATTCTTATTATCCAGGTTATAGACCAGGTGGTTATTATCCTGCACGTAAATGGGAGCAAACAGCTACCACCAATTTAGCGGTTGATTATGGCTTTTTAAATAATCGTATTACTGGTAGTATTGATTTTTATTACAAAAAAACTAGCGATTTATTAAATCTAATTCCACAGCCAGTTGGTACAAATTTCACGGCATTTATTACAGCCAATGTTGGTGATATGGAAAATAAAGGTGTTGAATTTAGCATCAATACACAGCCCGTGCGTAACAAAAATGTTACTTGGGATTTGGGTTTTAACATCACTTATAATAAAAACACCATTACCAACTTAACGGTTATTCCACAAGATAAAAATTACCCAGGTATTCAAGCAGGTGGTATTGCAGGCGGTATTGGTGGTGGGTTTGCACAAATTAATGCTGTTGGTTTTAGTAAAAATACCTTCAATTTATACCGTCAGGTGTACGATGCTAAAAACAAGCCAATTGAAAATGTGTTTGTAGATATGAATGGTGATGGCATTATCAATCAAGATGATTTGGTGAAATCTAAATCTGCCAATCCTGATGTGTTTTTAGGTTTAAGTTCGTCTGTTAACTATAAAAAATGGAGTGCTGGTTTTGTAATGCGTGCCAGCCTTGGTAACTATGCCTACAACAATGTGTATAGTAATAATGGTCAGTTAAGCCAAATATTGGGCAACTCTGTTTTGTACAATGCATCTTCTAGTTATTTAGAAACTGGCTTCGTTGGCAATAGCAATAATCTGTTAAGCGATTATTTTTTACAAAATGCATCTTTCTTACGTATGGATAATATTAATGTAGGTTACAATGTAGGTAAGATATTGCAAAATACTGCCACACTACGTTTAAATGCAAGTGTACAAAATGTGTTTGTCATCACTAAATACAAAGGGTTAGATCCTGAAGTTAGTTCTGGCATTGATAACAGCTTATACC
>JAYWCY010000422.1:0-2691 GCA_043780175.1 Chitinophagales bacterium | reverse complement strand
TGCCAATCATTTTAAAACGCTGCAAGATAACATAAACATAACCTGCAAACCAGTATTACAAAACAATTAACAACCTGCCACGCAGCAAAAGCGGCTGCTTATAGTCAACAAAACATTTATCTTCTTAATTTTTCCAGCAACTACTTTTGCAGCATGTTAAAACAATCAATAGCGATACTGTTTCTGTTGGCCGTCATGGTCATTGTATCTAGTTCAATTAACGCACAATTCAAGTTGGCACAATGGCCGGCATTACAAACATTTCATGGGGTAATGAGCGAAACTTTCCATCCAAGCGAAGAAGGTAAATTAGAGCCTATAAAAACCCGTTCGGAAGAAATGTATAATAAAGCGTTGGCCGTCTATACATCAACTATTCCTGCTGATTTAAAAAACCAAAAAAGCATTAATGTTGCCGTCGCCAATTTAGTAAAAGATACTAAAGAATTGGATGGTTTAGTTAAAGCTAAATCAACTGATGCGGTAATTAAAAGCAAGTTGGCGGGTTTGCATGATACCTTCCATAAAATTATTGAAATCTGTAATAAGGAAGAAGAAAAAAAGTAATAGTTACCCGCATAATTAGTTATAAAAAATCCTGTTACCTCCTTTTGTGGCAGGATTTTTTATTGCCTCTGATTAAAGATTTTTATCCGAAATTTATTATCTTAAAACAAAGTGGCACTTCATTTCGTAGATAGTGTTAAAATATATTTTTAGTATATGATAACGATCATCATACCAACCTTTAATGAGGCAGCAATTATTGAAAAATTATTGTGCTATTTGCAGTTGCATGGTGCTAAACATATTGCTGAAATTATTGTGGTAGATAGCGGCTCGGATGAGACTTTTAACATTGCGAAAAATTTAGGCGTAGTAGCTGTAAGGACTGCTACTAAAGGACGAGCAGCACAAATGAACCAAGGCGAAGCTTTGGCAACAGGTAGTATTTTATACTTTGTTCATGCAGATACATTACCGCCAAAAAGTTTTGCTATAGATATAGAATTGGCTATAAAAAATGTCTATGGTTTTGGTAGATTTTGTACTGAATTTGATAGTAAAAGTACCCTGCTAAAAGTAAATGCCGTCTTTACCAAATTAGATTTATTTGTATGTTATGGTGGCGATCAAACGCTATTTATTACTCAAAACTTATTTGGCGAAATTGGTGGTTATAATGCCAATTTAAAAGTGATGGAAGACTACGACATCACTACAAGGGCAAAGCAAAAAGCCAAGTACAAAATCATTAAAAAAAATGTATTAGTATCTGCTAGAAAATACGAAAAAAACAATTGGTGGCAGGTGCAAAAAGCAAATTATATAATTGTGAAAATGTATAAAAATAGAGCCAACCAGCAGGAAATAATTGCCAAGTACAAGTCGTTATTGATTACAAATAGTTATTAGGTTTATTTGATGCAACAAAGAAGCTGTCTAAAAATAGCATTTAGAATTAGCAGTATGTAAAAAGTGGCGAAAATTAGCTGTTGCGAAAAGTTGGAATATCGTTTTAAAGGATAACCAAACCACTTTAAAATGAGTAGTTATCCAACTAGCGTAAGCAACAGCCAACGATTATTCATATAAAATTACTTTAATGCAAAAGGAAACAGAAAATATAGCCCTCGTGAAATACTAAATGCTATTCTATACCTAGTAAAAACTGGTCTTCAATGGCGGGTCTTGCTAACGGATTTTGCACATTGGCTATGCTGGAAAAGATGAACGGAAGTTGAAAAAAGGTAATTAAAGTTTTTGCAGATGGTGATATAGAGGAAAGCTAATTGACAAAGTAAAAGTGCAATTTAAGATCAATGTTGAAATCATTAAAAGAGATAAATGACACACATTTAAAGTGCTAACCAAAAGATGGGTATTAGAAAGAACGTTTGCTTGGATTGACATCAATAGAAGTAACGTTAAGTATTATAAAAGGCTTAATGAAACTGGTGTCGAAATGGTACACTTATCTGCTATAAAGATTATGCTCAATCGTTTTGAAACAGTTTCTAAGAGAAGTACCATAATCATCTTTTGCTGGAAGCGACCCTATTATTGTCACATTTTCTCTATCATCAAAAATTATTTGCCTACCTCTGATTTCGAACAAAAAATACTATCATCATCATTATTCATTGATACATTATTTTTATAAACATCCATCTTGTTAAATATACAAATAGTTTGTACCCACCGTTGAATCCACTTACTTTTCATTTTTAATATAGCACCGAAGAATGTTAGTTATGTGCGTTAAGGCATATTAAAATAGAAATCAAACTTGGGGGCTTTTATCAAAGCGTATCTTAGCATTCTAAACACATTTACGCATGGAATTTGGTCGTGTACACGAGAGCGAACTGAACAATATCAACTTTACTTTACCAATAGAACCTACATTTAATAATCTAATACTACAAGAGCTACAACCCACGCCACCAAAGGTTTACATTGGTTGTGCTAAATGGGGTAGAACAGAATGGCTGGGTAAAATCTATCCACCAAAAACAAAAGAAAAAGACTTTTTAGAGCAATACGTTCACCACTACAATAGCATTGAATTAAATGCAACACATTATAAAGTTTATGGTGCCGATGGCATTGCCAAATGGGCGGCAAAAACTGGCAATAAAAACTTTTTATTTTGCCCCAAAATGTACCAAGGCGTTACGCACCGAGGCA
>JAYWCY010000421.1:0-5557 GCA_043780175.1 Chitinophagales bacterium | reverse complement strand
CTGGCACATTTGTCCATGTAAAACTATAAGGGCTTGTTGTAGATGTCCCTATTAATGTAGCACTATTATAAAATTCAACTTTACTAATTGTACTATTGGTAGTAGCACTAGCGGCAGCGTTAATGATAATATTTGCAGGGGCTGTAAAACTTGCCGCATCGCTAGGTGATGTAATAGAAACTGTAGGCGCACCTGCAACACATTGCGTACCTACCACATAACTATGAGGGTCGGTACTAGAATTTCTTTCCCCACCACTTGGTACATTGTACGAAAAGTAAAAACTAGTTGTTGTACCATTTGCAATAGCTTGGCTATAAATAAAGTCACTACCAGAAGCCGTCATCGTATAGCCAGGATACGCACCACTTGTACCAGGACGAACATAAATAATAGCTGAAGAACTGCCAACAATTGGGCTTAACGGATGAAATTTAAAATAAACTGTTCCGGCATTTGTAAATACTTCATAGCTATAATCGCCGCTTACGGCTGTACCCACACATGGCACTTTTGTTACCGAAATGTTTACAGGTGTAGATGTTGTGGTATTAGCATTACCATCAGTAGCTACTGCCGTGATCGCATAATTGCCCAATGGCACATTTGTCCAGTTATAACTATAGGGACTGGTAACTGAAGTGCCTAGTAAGGACGTGCCATTATAAAATGCAACCTGTGTGATTGAACCATTAGTTTCGGTAGCATTTGCTGTAATAGTAATCGTAGCGGGTGGTGTAAATGTGGCATTATTTGCTGGCGATGTGATGCTGACAATAGGTTTAATAGGATTTGAAACTGTAATATTTACGGCAGCAGAGGTAGTCGTTAAGCCGCCATTATCTGTTGCGATAGCCGTTAAAGTGTAATTACCAGCAACAGCACCTGACCAAACATACGTATAAGGACTTGAAGCAGCACTTCCTAACAAAGTAGGGCCATTGTAAAAATCTACTTTATAAATACTACCATTATTTGCTGTAGCACTAGCATTGATTGTTATCGTTGCTGGTGTTAAAAAATTGGCATTATTAGCAGGTGATGTAATAGAGACACTCGGTGCGACAGTATTACCCGTTGATACAAATACAACCACAGGAGCAGACGTGGCAACAGTTCCTAAACTATCGGTTGCCTTAGCAATTAATGAATCTACACCGGTTGCGGGATTATTCCAAACAAAAGAATAGGGACTTGAAGTAGCAGTACCTATTAAAGTACTACCCTTATAAAAGTCCACTTTTGCAATCTTGCCATTGGTTTCGGCGGCGGCGGCAGTAATAGTAATACTACTGGGCGTATTAAAAATTGAATTTTTTACCGGGGATGTAATTGCTACCGTAGGTACAGGCGTATCAAGCACGCCACCTGTAAAATAAATATTATCAAAATAAAAATCTGCCGCAGAACTTGCCGGATCACCAGCAAACATAAACGCACCTTTTACAGAGAACAAATCAATATTATCCCCTATGGCAGGATTATTAAAATCTGCTATTGGAATGGTTATTTCGTGCCAGTTTCCATCCCTTGCTAAACCATATTTGGTAGTACCTGCGGCAAAATTGAGCCAAGTTTCGCCATGCCCTGTATTTAACCCAACTTTAAACTGACCAGTATAACTTGTTTTAAATTGAAATTTCAACGAGCCGCCACTAAAGCCATTTAAATTCACATAATTATTTGAAATACCCATACCAAACCAATTGCCACTATTCGCATGTACAGCTAGTAAATGGGTCCCCTCATAAGGTACTGCATTAGGAATATTGGTTAAATTGTTCCAATAATATAAAGTAGCATTCGTCGCATAGTTTAATGAATCGGTTACAGATGTGGTTTCTGTTAAAACCCCAAAATTGCCGCTCTTAGTATTATTTTTACCCACATATAATTCATCCCCTGGATTTTGGTATAAATTTATATAATCAACATACATTTTACCAGGCAAAGGTGCAGTAATGCCCGCAGCAGAATAGATACCAACATATTGACCCCCAACAGCCAAATTCAATAATAAAAAATGTGGATTATGAAACTCGGTTAAATTAGGATCTGTGCTAATATCAAAACTATAATACTCAACATTATCTAAATACATTTTAATGTATTGGCTTGTCCATACCATTTTATATAAGTGATAATCGGCAGATAAATCAACAGCAGCGTCTGTATAATGTACGTTGTATTGATGGCCGCCCGTAGCATCGCTCCAATGGGCTGCAGAACTAATACGTTTATTACCAACCGCAGCAGATAATGCTGCAGCAGAACCCGCTTCCATCATATCAATTTCGCCAATAGATGGCCAACTTGCACCTACTGTACCAAGCGTCCAAAAGGCTGGCCAAAGCCCATTAGTCATACTTGGTAACTTTATTCTTGCCTCAATAGTACCATATTTAAAATGAATTCTGCCTTCGGTTTTAATTCTGCCAGATGTAAATGAACTATTTACAAAATTTTCTTTAATGGCTGCAATCACCAAATTACCATTCTCTGTGTACACGTTTTGGCTACGGCTAGTGTAATATTCTAATTCAGAATTCCCCCACCCATAACCTGCAGCCCGTTGTGAGCCATCACCAAAATCATACGTCCAGATATTTGGATTTAGACCTATAGAATCAAATTTTTCTTGCCAAACCAAAGTTTGAGCGAAACTATTTTGACAAAAACCTAATACAAGGGTAGCAAAACTTATTGTAAGTAATTTCATTGTATGTCGTAACCATATAACGCTATATTGTGTCATAATTAATGAATTTGAAGATTTGTATTATAAAAAACTGAAAATACGACCATATATTATGGAAAATTGTAACAACTAAAATGAGAAATTATTGAAAATGCAAATACGCGTATTAGGAAATTAGTAAGCATTATTGTGGCAAGCTTCATGTGGCAATAGCATTAATGGCTAATAGATGGTGAAGCTATCAATGCATGGCATGACTTACTAATAAAACAACACAACATTACTACATCATTAAAGGCTAAAAACTTAGTTTTTAGTACAACTTCGGCTATCTCTCTACTACGTCAATATAATTTTTATATACTTTCACCATTAAACAACGGTGCTTGCAATGAAAAAACTGCTGATTGCTATATGCTTTCCCTTAACGGTTTGCTGCCAAAATACCATTGGCTTACCCGATGTCATTAATTATACCAAACAAGCTTACAATGCTGGTTTACAAAATTGGGATATTAAACAAGATAAAAACGGCAATATCTATGTTGCCAATAATGAAGGCTTGCTAACTTTTGATGGCAAAAACTGGAATATTTACCCATTACCCAATAAAACCAATGTACGGTCTGTAGCAATTGGTAGCGATAATAAAGTATATGTTGGTGGTCAAGATGAAATTGGTTATTTCTCGCCAGCTCCCAATGGTTTATTGCAGTACACATCACTTACCCAATCAATACCAGCAAAAGACAAAACATTTGGTGATGTCTGGGATATTGTACCCATTAAAAACAATATTTTTTTTCGGGCAACTAATAAAATTTTCAAGTTTAATAGTCAAACGCTCGAAACTTTTTATGCACCTACCGAATGGGCTTTTCTAGGTATTTGCAACAATGTGTTATATGCACAAGATTATCGACTTGGAATTATGACATTTACCAATAATACTTGGCAGCCAGTATTTGCAACCAATTCATTGGCAAATAATGATCCTATAACAGCAATTTTACCTGCAAGAAACGATTCTGCTATTGTCACAACTCTAAAAAATGGTATTTACATTTTAGCAAATAATAATTTGTCTAAATTAAAAACCAGTAATGAGGCCCTTTTTAAAAATGATAGAATATATGCCGCTACCAAAATAACTGACACATACACAGCCTTAGCAAGCAACAATAATGGGGTTTATATTATTGATTTACAAGGTAATATCATACAAAGCTTTTCTAAAAAAGAAGGCTTACAAAACAATAATGTATTATCTATTTTTCTTGATAATCAGAGTAATTTATGGCTTGGGCTAGATAATGGTATAGATTTAATTGCTTATAATAGTGCTATCAAACATATTACGCCAGTTTCGCAAAATGGTTCGGGTTATACGGCTATCATTAACAATAACAGGCTATTTATTGGTACATCAAATGGTTTATTTAGCGTTTTGCTTGAGCCGTCTATTAAAGACATTAGCTTTAGCAAAGGTAATTTTTCTATTGTTAATGGTACTTATGGGCAAAGTTGGGGTTTGGCTTCTATTAATAACCAATTGCTGCTTGGCCATCACGAAGGTGCATTTACCATTAATGACAATAAACTGCAAGCTATTTCCCCAAATAATGGTTTCTGGAATTTTGCCCCCACATCTAGCACTTATCCTGCCAAACAAATCATTGCTGGCAATTACAAGGGCTTATCTTTTTTTGATTTTAACAATGGCAAGTTTGTAGAATCGATACAAATACCAGATTTTCATGAATCTTCAAGATATTTTGCCATAGATAAAGACGATCATATTTGGGTTTCGCACCCCTACCATGGTATATATAGAATTACTAAAAATAGCAATGGTACGTTTACAACTAATACTTACAACAATAAAAATGGGTTACCGTCTATATTAAATAACAATATTTTTAAAATAAAAAACGAAGTAGTTGTAGCTACAGAAAAAGGTGTTTATAATTATAACGAAGCCAAAAACACATTTGAGCTAGCTAGTTTTTACAAAAAATATTTAGGTGATCAAAGTATTCGGTATTTAAAAGAAGATCCATCAGGAAATATTTGGTTTATACACGAGAAAAGACTTGGTGTAATTGATTTTTCTAATAAAGAACCATTTGTGATTTATTTACCAGAATTAAACAATAAAATGTTGAGTGGCTTCGAGTTTATATATCCTGTAAATGATAATAATATATTTTTAGGTGGTGAAAAAGGATTTTTGCATATTGATTATGAAAAATATAAAAAAACAATACCTGTTTTACAAGTACAAATACGTTCTGTAAAGATTATAGATAAAAAAGATAGTCTGCTTTTTGGTGGCTATTTTAAGGATGTAAATGAACAACAGATACAAGATGCTGCTAATGTACCAGATATAAAAAGCAATTGGAAAAGCATTCATTTAGAGTTTTCAACTGCCCTTTTTGGTTTACAATCAAACCTTATGTTTAGTTATAGATTAAAAGGCTTTGACGATACATGGAGCGAATGGGCCAACCGAACCGAAAAAGAATATACCAATTTACCATCTGGCACATACACATTTGAAGTAAAAGTGCGAAGTAATTTGGGGAATGAATCGCCTTCGGCCAGTTATACATTTAAAATATTGCCACCTTGGTACCAAAGTTTATGGGCAAAAAGCTTGTATGTATTGCTTTTATTTTTAACGTTTTATTTTATAAACAAGTGGCAGCACAAACGCTTTGAGAAAAAACAAGCTGCCGCTAAAGAGGCACAGAAACGTCAACTATATATTAGCGAATTAGAGCTAAGTAAAACAGAAAGTGCGCTTGTGGCCTTGCGTAACGAAAAACTAGAAGATGATATTAATTTCAAAAATTC
>JAYWCY010000420.1:0-2378 GCA_043780175.1 Chitinophagales bacterium | reverse complement strand
TGAATTAGTCAGCCAAGAACTACCTATTGTTTTTAGTGCTAATGTTTTAAAATGGACATCAACCAAAATTATCATGGCTTAGGGATACTTATTTCACCAATACGATTAGAATTATCGTATATCAAAATTTGTATTGTGTGAATAAGTAAACTACAATTTATGCAATAGCAGCATTTTTATTTTATCATGTGTATAAGTTGTTTCGGTATAACAAAATACACGTTACTAAAAATTCGTTACTATCATTAATTAGTATAAATCCTAAAAAAGCAGCATGATTTCTTTTCCCTTACAGGTAATGCTTCCATGTGGTACCCTAACAATGCACATTTTAAAACACTTATTTCCGTTTACGCCTTTAGTAGTTGTACAATCGACTTCAGCTCAATATGCTAAAATGTATCATTTGACTGAAAATTATTTGCATTTTTTTATCAAAATAAGGATATTATTAAAACCATATTTTTTGTATGCCCAGTTAAAAATAGCTTGGTTTTATGCAATAGCCCCATTGATTCTACTTCCTTTACTACCATTTCGGGTGTAGAAATACGACATGGGTTTGATATAACTGACTTCCGTTTTAATTTATCAGAAAATATTCTGATTTGCCAAGGATTGATACTGAGAGCCATCTTGCTAATTAGCTTATAGATAAGACATATTGCTTTACATGACAATGTAAGCGTATTATAAAACAATATTGAAAACAAGTATTAAAAGAAAGCTAGTGATGCGAATTTTACTTAAAACCTATTTGACATTTGCAATCCTGATGCTATCAGTCTGTTCTTTTGGGCAAAGTCCAACGGCACCTGCTTTAAATTTTAATTTATTTGTTAAGAACAATGCAACGCTTACTACTTCTGAATCTGAAGGACCTTGTGCCATTGGGACTAATTTGACTGTTGGAGGTAATTTTAATGCTAATATACATGATGTAGGCACATTTGCAGTAAACGGTGTTCCAATAGGCTTATTTGTAGGCGGTCAGGTTAATTTATCTTCGGGGTCTTTACAAGTCAACAGCGGTCGATATGTAAAAATTGGTAATTGCAAAGGAGGGACAACCAATACCAACCTTTCTGTTTGGTACAAAGACAATAGCAATGCGTATTCAAATATTTATATAACGCCTTCTTCTGCCACAGGATCTTCGTTTTCAGCACCACCCAATATTGCGATCAATTCCAATGCATTGGCGTGGGGAGCTATCCCTGTTAGCACCATCAATAACCCCGTTTGTGATGTAAATACAGGTTTAGAAATTAACTTTTCAACTGCTTTTATCACAATGCAAGCTACTTCTACCAGTTTGGCGGCTTGTACTAGCACACCCAATATTTTATCCAACCCGAATCAAAATGTGTATGGCTCTACTATTAGCAGTGTGTTGACTAACGGACAATTAGACATATCCCTTAAGAGTGGTACCAATATTTTAAATGTTTCAGGATCAGATTTAAATTCGGTTACTGGTGGTATCACTTTTAGTAATAACCAGCCAGATGGTGATCATTTATTAGTCATCAACGTAAATGCACCAGGAATCTTCAATTGGAACGTTTGGAACCAAGCTGGTGTTAATGGGGAAAATACATCATATATCATCTATAATTTTTATAACACCACTACTTTAAATATCAATGGAAATAATATCATAGAGGGTACTGTTTTTGCACCTTTTGCTGATATTGTTAAAACCGCAAATGATCAATCGAATATTGAAGGGCAGATTATTGGCGCATCTTACAATCAGATTGGTGGTGGTGAGATACACTATTATCCTTTCATACCCACTGTTAAAGGGTGCGCAGTCGCTTGTTTGAGTCCTACGGCTTATACGGTTACAGGCGGTGGTTCTTATTGTACTGGTGGTAATGGTAGCGTTGTAGGCATTAGTAATTCTGAAATAGGGGTTAACTACCAGTTATATTTGAATGGAAATGCGGTAAGCGGTGCTATTATTTCTGGTAATGGTTCTGCTATCAATTTTGGTAATATTACTGCTGCGGGTTCTTATACAGTAGTTGCTACACGGAGTTTTGGCAGCTGTACAACTACAATGACTGGCGCTGTTGGCGTGTCTATAAAATCTTCGTCTGCCTCTATTACTTTAGCAAGTATGTGTTCTGGCGGTTCCTACACGTTTAATGGTACAACGTATACTACCGCAGGTACTTATGTGACACATCTAACCAACTATGTGGGTTGTGATAGTGCAGCGACTTTGGTATTGACAGTTAAGCTAACTTCAACAAGCACTACCACTGTAAGTATTTGCCCAACAGCTTTACCATATATCTGGAATGGATTAACGTTTAATGCGGCAGGTACACAAACTGCACATTTGACCAATTATCTTGGTTGTGATAGTG
>JAYWCY010000419.1:0-4495 GCA_043780175.1 Chitinophagales bacterium | reverse complement strand
TTTATAAAGTACTACTCACTACACTTACATAGTGGTAGTAGCTGCTGCTGCTTTTAGTTTCTTCTGAGCTTCTTTAAAAGCCTTGTACTTATCAGCACCTAAAAGCGCTGTTAGCTTGTCCTTTTCTTCGTTATTACTTTCTTTGCTTTTAGCCATTTTTTCCTCTTCGGTAAATGTGGTACTTTTCTTAATCTCAGTTCTTTTGGCTTTAGCTTCTTCCATAATGGTTTTTGCTTGTTTTACCATGTCATCAGTAATCCCCGCTTCTTTAAAGGCAGCATTCAAATCGTCTTCTGCTTTTTGTTTTTGCTTCGCTCTGTCTTCTTTACTCATTGGTGACTTTGCATCGGCTGGTTTTACAGCTTCTTGAGCATTGGCAGTGGTGGTAAGGGCTACTGCTATACATGCAGTAATAAATAACTTTTTCATGTGGTGACGCATTTATTTGTGAATAATTAAGACAGCTAAAATATTGAAAGTTTAAATTGAAAAAGAAAAAGACCTTGTTAATTCAGACCCCACCTAGAATATTTTGCCCCCAGTCTGAATGTTCTAGGTGGGGGCAAAATGTTCTGACTAGCAAAAAGAATGTCAATTATGGCATTTTGAAAGTTCTTTTTGGCTAATTTAAAGTTATAGATGGCAAAATGAAATTACTATTTGCCAAAAGGAATATGCTTTTGACGAAATAAATGTTTAGGATGGCAGAATATACTTTCAAAGAGGGCATTTTATAATTATTACCTACATTTATTAAAACTTATCTGTATGAAATATGCCCTCTTGCTAAGCTGCTTTTTTCTATTTGCATGTAACCAATCTATCAAATATCCCAAAGGCGGTTTAGCCTATCCAAAGGATGTAGATGCTAAAGACGCCAATTTTTATTATTATCCTTATAAAGATTCATTTTCTAGGATAGATTCATTTTGGGAAGCAACACGCTATATTACTTATCAGTTATTTAACGAACCCAACCTAAGTTTAAAACCTTCGGGAAAAGATGTGTTTCGTTTATTTTATGGTCAAGCTTTGGGAAGATTTTATTATCTGATTACACTTACTGAAGATACTATTCAATTAAAAAAGGTGACAAAAATTTAATCCCAGAATGGGATACTTCTAGACTAAGTGACGTAGAGAAAATGCATATAGCATTTTTTAGAAGAAATTTTCCTGTTGAACAAAGATTAGCCCAACTTGATAAATCATCAAGACGATATTTTTATCTAGATTCTTTAATTAAAGTAACCCCGAAACTATTAGATGTAAATTATTACAAGTTATTAGATGATAAAGAAGCCGTTTGTGCTAAAGAGACCTTTAAATACACAACTAATAAAATACCATTAACTAAGTACCAGTTTAACAGTTTGGTTACTTCTATTAATGCTTCTGGTTTTTGGCAGTTACCGTATGATATTTCAAAACCTGATTGCATGGATGGTGCTGGCTGGTCAATGGAGGCAAATATATCTAATCAGTATAAAATTGTTAAAGACGGTAACTGTGGCGATACAACTGCTTTTAGTAAAATTTTTCAAAAAATTATTGACTTTGCTGGATTGAAGAGTGAGATACATGTGTATTGGGATCCAAATAAAATTGGTACACATGCACCAGAAATAATTTTTCAAGATGTGGTGTTAGAGGAGCCATTGGGACCTAAAAAACACCGCAAGAAAAAACGATAATTACTGTTTAAATATAACAGAACTTTTCTATTTTGTTTCTCCCAACATTTTACCTTTATTTTAAACACTCAGCAATCAAACTAGTCCTTATAAAAATTGAAACAGCATGAAGCCTTTGTTAGTCGTAATAAGCGTGGCAATAATTGGTTGGCTAGCAAGCTGCCAAAAAGCTGATTCTACAGCTATTACCTTGCCTATCGCTTATGATAGTTTTGCCGTAGTTGTAAACAATGGCTATGGCAGTGGCAATTATAAAACAGGCGATACGGTTCATGTGTTTTCTGCCAATTATACTGATGCACAAGTGTTTAATACATGGTCTGGCGATATAAGCTTACTTAATGCACCCACTGAATGGCATACTTGGTTTGTAATGCCTGCTAAAAATGTAAGCCTTACTGGTAGTGTAAAAGCTGCCGCCACTTACAGCCTTACACTTGAGCAAATAAGAGGTAGAGATAGAATGAAGCCTGTGTATTCTTATTTTCCCGCAGGGCATAAAGGCATTGTGTTTTTACTGCATGGTACAGGTGGTAGGGCTATTTACACCGTAAATGATTTTGAATTTACCCAACTGATAAAGGACTTGGTAACGGATAATTTTGGTGTAATTGTTACTGAGGCAGAAGAAGCAACCACAGGTGTAGATGCCAATGGTAATGGCAAAATACAATGGAACGAAACCCCGTTAGATTCGGTTACAAATGTTGACTATGCCAATATCAAAGCTATTTCCGATACATTTTACAATCGTGGTGTTACCAACCGCAGCAAGTTGCATTACAGTATTGGCATGAGTAATGGTGGGTATTTTTCATCTTTTTTATCGTATATGTTTAAGTACAAAGCAGGTGTAAGTTATTGTGCACAAACTGCAAATGCCTTGGTGCAACTTAGTAGTACACCACTCCAATTTTGTATGGCCAGATACGATAATCAACCAGAAGTAAGCACGGCTGGTAATAATGCAGCACAAACTAATAGCACCAATTTATTGTCAAAAGGTATTTGCAGTAAATATTTTATTAAAGAACATTGCCCTACTTATCCTGAACGTTTTGCAAGAAGAGGCGATATTTCTACCAGTCAATCTATTGCGGTATTTAATGAGTTAAAAGCTAAAGGCTATATTGGTAGTAATAATTACTATATCGGTTTTTCTGATGCTATGGTAAATACATACACGGCTAATCCTACCAGTTTTGCTGCATTAAATAGCTTAAATGGCTTGCAAAAAGCATTTGTGGTACAGCAAATAGATTTGAGTGTATCTGACCATCAAATGTATAGTGACTATAACCGAGCGACTTTGAAGTTTTTAAATATGCAATGTCAGTAGGTGTGGCTCGCAGATTTTTTAAATATCCCACTGATTTCACTAATTAGCGCAGATAAAATGGAGCATTAAATCAGCGAAAATCTGTGTTATCTGCGGGCAAAAGGGTTAAGTGTTTGTCAGATTTCAGTTAGATGCTTTGTGTCTGCCAATGACACATTATGCAGCTACTTGTTTTTCAGTTAATTGCATATTGTGCTTTTTTGCTAATCTGTAAAGTGTAGCTTTTTCTCTTTGTTTGATTTGTTCCTCATATTTTCTTGTTCCTTCTTCTACATAATCTGTTCCTTTAGTTAAGGTATTATAGAAAGCGGTTGCTAGTTTTCTTGCACCAGCTTTAATGGCAATGCCTGCATCTTTTCTTGCTTTCAATTTTCTCATAAAACTACCTATTGCCAAATATTTACTATTGAGTATTCCTTGAGCGCATTCTTTAAAAATCTGCCCTGCTTTGTTACATTTTGTTCCTTTTACTTTTTTATGCATTAAGCCACTTTGATGATGTTTAGGCGATAACCCGCACCAACTTACGAAGTGTTTTACAGTTGGAAAACGACTCATGTCTACCCCTGTTTCGCCGATTAGTCGTAATACAGTATAATCGTTCATGCCAGATACACTGCTTATATTTACCCCATATAATTGTACTAGTTTTCCGTGCAGCCCTTCTATTTTGGGTGCATGATGCCGCACTGGTTTAGCTTTACTTTCTATGTCTACTCGTGGTTGTAACATACATAGTTGTTCTAAATGCTTTTCTATTTGCTTGTCTATTACAATGATCTGTTCTTGGTGCTTTTCCCACATTTTTAGATTTTGCTCTAAAAGAAATAAATAGCTCTCATTATAGTTGCCTTCTAATGCCTTTAATACCTGTTCACCTTTGTTATTCACGATGCGCTTATCACACAAGCTCAATAAATAGGGATTATCTCGGCTACCTGATAAGATTGCTTTAATCATTTTGATCCCACTAGCACCATGTATCTGGCTAATTACCTCTTTAAGTTTTATATTCATGAGTTCTAAACATTTCTGCATCTTGTTGACATATACGCTTCCCATATCAATTATATCCAGTCTTTCTCTTACTAATTGCCGCAGTTCCATGTATTTTTCTGATGGAATAAAGCTTTTACGCAGTATGCCTGCTGTAAATAATTTTTGTATCCAACGACAATCCTGTACATCTGTTTTACGACCCTTTACTTGTTTGGTTTCTTTTGGATTGACCAAACAAACTTTAAGTCCGCAGGTTTCCAATATAGCATACAAGGCAATCCAATAAACCCCTGTTGCTTCCATTGCAACATCTTCAATTCCTTTTTCTTGCAGATACACCGCACAACGATAATAATCAGCAGTATAGGTATCAAAGGTTACTACTTCAGTACCATCATAGGATACATAAATTTTCTCTGCCCCGATATCTATTCCAGCTGCATGTTCGTGAACTGTTTCAAAG
>JAYWCY010000418.1:0-8708 GCA_043780175.1 Chitinophagales bacterium | reverse complement strand
ATAGATGAAATAAGTATGGTGCGTTGCGATACGCTTGATGCAATTGATACCGTAATGCGTCATGTAAGAGGTCGGCAATATGATGCATTTGGTGGTGTTCAAATATTGCTAATAGGCGATATGCATCAGTTGCCGCCGGTAATTCCAAATGAAGAATGGGCTATGCTGAGTCAATTTTACGACAGCCCTTATTTCTTTAGCAGCCGTGTGGCACAGCAACAACCGCCTGTGTACATTGAGTTAGAGAAAATTTACCGTCAAAGTGATGCAGTTTTTATTGATGTGCTCAATAAAGTGCGCAATCATAAAATGGATGCAGAAGCAATGACCATTTTACAAACACGCTACCAACCCAACTTTACTACCAGTGAAGATGATGGTTATATTACACTAACCACGCATAATAAAAAAGCGACCGATATTAACCAACATGGCTTAAAAAACTTGCCCAATCGATTAATCACTTATAAAGCCTCAATAGAAAAAGATTTTAGCGATAAAGCGTTTCCCGCGGAAGAAAATTTACAGCTAAAAGTGGGTGCACAAGTGATGTTTATTAAGAATGACAAAGAAAAAGTGCGACGCTATTTTAATGGTAAAATTGGCACAGTAGAAAAGTTTGAGGATGACATTATTTATGTGCAATGTAAAGGCGATTTAGAACCCATAAAAGTAACCAAAGAAAAATGGGATAACATTAAGTATACACTTAATGCAACCAGCCAACAAATTGAGGAAGAAGTGGTTGGCTCATTTACACAATATCCTTTAAGATTGGCTTGGGCCATTACCATTCACAAAAGTCAAGGTCTAACATTTGAAAAAGCTGTAATTGATGCTGGCTCTGCATTTGCACCTGGTCAAGTTTATGTGGCTTTAAGTAGGTGCACCAGTTTAGAAGGATTGGTATTGCAAAGTTTAATTACCAATAATAGCCTGTTTACCGATGAACGAATATTGGCTTTTGGTAAAACAAAAACTAATGCCGCAGCTTTACAAAATAATTTGCTTTTAAGTAAGCAATTATATCAAGAAAAAATTATAGCTGAATTGTTTGGCTTTGATAAAGCAGTAAGTCATGTTGAAGATATATTAAAATTACTAGAAGAACACGGTGGTTCTTTTAACGAAGATGCATTGCCTTGGGTAAACGATATCGCTGATCGTTTAAGAGGTATTCAGCAAGTGGCCGCAAGGTTTCAAATGCAGTTACAGCAATTGTTTATGGGCAATGATGCATTAGCAATTAACGACCGCGTAATCAAAGCGGCAGCTTATTTTTTAGAGCACTTACATTACCTATTACAAACTTTGCCACAGTCACCTACGGTCACTGATAGCAGAAATTATGCGCAAGAATATTATAACGATACAAAGGCATTGTATGCTGAAATTTATACCAAGTTTCAACTGATAAATACTTGTAAAGAAGGTTTTAATATGCAAGCCTATCAGCAGCAAAAAATTGACTTACAAATTCCGGACTTACAAATAAATGCGTATGCTGGTGCTGTTTATAAAAAAGTAGATAGCCCACACCCTATTTTATATAAACAATTACGAGAATTACGAGATGAGCTTTGTACGGGTGAAGACATTCCTATTTACTATGTTGCTAACAGTGCTTCGTTGGAAGAAATGGCGAAATATTTACCATTGGATGAAAAAGAACTCAAGCAAATTGCAGGATTTGGCGAAGCAAAAATTGAGAAATATGGTCAGCAGTTTTTAGATATTATACAAGCTTATTGTAAAGTTAAAAATTTACAATCTCTGATACATGAGAAAAAAACTAAAAAAGAAAAGAAAGAAAAAGCCACGGATACTGTAAAAGAAAGTTCTAGTACACAAACTTTAAACTTATATAAGCAAGGTTTATCAGCGGGCGAAATAGCCCAGCAACGCAATTTGGCACAAAGTACTATTGAGGGTCATTTAGCACAATTAATTGCTACCAAAGAAGTAGACGTATTTGCAATAATGCCAAAAGAAAAAGTAATGGCTGTTGTAGAAGCTATCAATACAATAGATTCTCAAGCTGCTGGTGCGTTGATGGCACATTTGGGTAATGCGTATTCGTTTTCAGAATTGCGGTATGGTATTAATTACTGGAAGTATTTACAGGAACAGAAAACAGTTTAGTTCACGCGTATCATTTTACATTTGCACCATATGATTATTGCAATCAATACCATACAGGCACAAACTACAAGCATCAATTTTGATGTAGATTTTTTGGTAGAATTGATGCTTTATAAAACTAAGCAAGAGCCAGAAAATAACTTTGTGTTTATTGTAAATACAGCCGTTGACGTAGAATTATTACCAGCAAATTGTAAGATTGAGCTTATAAAAAAGGAACCAACTTCTGCAAGTGGTTTACTACTATTTAGCAGCGTTACATTACCAGCAATCTTAAAAAAAATACAAGCACAAATGGTAATGCATTTGGCTGGTTATGGTTGTATTACTGGCAGTGTATCGCAAGTTGTTTTTACAAATACGGCGTTATCTGCTACATCTTTTGTGGTTAAAAAATCATTACAAAAAGCTAGCTGCATTGTAGTTGGTTCCGAATTAATAAAAAATGAATTGGTTTTAAAACTCCAAATTCCAAGCTCCAAATTCCAAGTCATACAAGGTGTGGCGCATCCAATACTTATGCCATTAAATTATATTGAATCTAATATAGTAAAAGATGGCAATGCAGATAGTAGGGAATATTTTTTAGCAGTGAGTACTCAGTATACTTACCACGAATTTATTAATTTATTAAAGGCTTTTACTGCATTTAAAAAGTGGCAAAAAAGTAGCATGAAGCTGCTTGTAATTGGTAGTATTATAGACCATAAAAAACAATTAAACGATAAAATTACAACATATAAATATAGAGAAGATGTAGAGCTGCAGGAAAATATTTCACTAGAGCTAGAAGCCAAATTGTTTGGTGCCGCATATGCAGTTTTATTGTTATCAACACAGTCGCAATATCAAATACCCATACTGCAAGCTTTTCAAGCCAATGTACCAATCATTGCTATAGAGAATAAAGGGCTAGAAGCATCTTTTAACGAAGCCATTTTAGTAGTGCCAAAGGATGATGTAGAAATGATGGCTGATAATATGAAATTGTTGTACCGCGATGAAAATTTGCGAAGCAAAAAAATTGCTGAAGGGCAAGCTTTGGCAGCACTACATACGTACCAGAATAGTTATGAGCAATTGCAAAAATGCTTTACAGCTAGCAAAATTTGAGTAGCAACAAATAAAAAATGAGTTAAAATAGATTACTAATGCCTTCTTATTTTTGCGGATTCTAAAAATAGATACACGACATGAAATCAACTATTACCGTAGAAGTTACATTGGATAAAGACAAAGTGCCAGAAAGCATTAACTGGACGGCGACGGATAGCAATGCAGATATGATGCAAAAATCTAAAGCAATGATGCTGGCTTTTTGGGATGGTGAAGATAAAAGTGCTATGCGGATAGACCTCTGGACCAAAGAAATGATGGTAGATGAAATGGCAGATTTTTATTTTCAAACATTTATGTCAATGGCTGATACGTTTGAACGTGCAACACACCAACATGGATTGGTAAACGAAATGAAAGCATTTGCCAAAGATTTCGATAAAAAATTTAGAGATATTCAATTGAAGGAAAACAAAGGATAGCGGTTGTGAAAATTGAAAGAAAAAACGATTTATCTGTGCTTGCTTTTCATTGATTATCTTAAATAAAAAATAAAACAATATGAGCTTAGAAACACATGTAATGGATTTAATGAAAGATGCCATGAAAGCAAAAGACGAAGGTACTTTACGTGGATTAAGAGCCATAAAAGCCGAAATTATTAAAGCCAAAACAGAACCTGGTGCTGGTGGCGTTGTAACTACCGATGGTGAATTGAAACTGTTACAAAAGCTAGTGAAGCAACGTAAGGATAGTTTAGAAATATATGTGCAGCAAAATCGTGCAGATCTTGCTACAAAAGAAAGCGAAGAAATTGCGGTGATTGAAAAGTTTTTGCCACAACAATTAAGTGAAGAAGCCTTAAAAGCAGTTATTGCAGAAATTATTGCCACCATGGGCGCACGTTCGCCAGCAGATATGGGTAAAGTTATGGGCGTAGCAAGTAAGCAACTAGCTGGTAAAGCCGAAGGAAAAGCTATTTCTGCAGTGGTAAAAGCGTTACTAAGTAAATAATTATGAGTTATGAATGATAAGTTATGAGGTAGTTAAACTAATAATTCATCATTGATAAATCATAGCTCATAAATTGCACCCGTGGTAATTGATATTATTTTTTTTATCCTCATGCTATCTGCTATTTACAAAGGCTACACACGTGGTTTTATTGTATCGGTAGTGTCTTTAGTGGCAATTATCGTAGGCTTGGCTGCAGCTGTAAAGTTCTCTACAATTGTCGCAAATTGGCTTAAAGAAAGCACCAATATAAACAACCATTGGTTACCGTTTTTATCTTTTATTGTAGTCATGATCAGTGTAATATTACTGCTGCGCTTGGTTGCCAATGTATTACAAAAAAGTGTAGAATTATTACTAATGGGTTGGGCAAATAAGCTTGGTGGTATTTTCTTTTATGCTATTATTTACACATTAATTTTTAGCGTAATGCTTTTTTATGCCAATAAATTGGGCCTTATTAAGGCAAGCACAATTGCCGAATCTAAATGTTATGCTATTGTACAGCCAATTGGTATAAAAGTAATTAATGGTTTCGGAAAAATCATTCCAATTTTTAAAGATTTATTTGTGCAACTAGAATCTTTTTTTGGTTCCGTAGAGAAAAAGATTCAAGCATAAAAATGCAGTGTTAAATTGTGGGTTTAAAACCATAGCTTAGCAAATAGCATGTTACCGTTGTATTAACTGTTTTATAGAAACAATTTTTTAATGCTCGTTTTTGCGTTTATTTGTAGCTATTGCTAATTAGGCTTGCTAAAGAAAATACGTACATGAGTTATATTATACATCAACAGGACAAATTTAAATTTATAGAAGAGGGCGAAGGCGAACCGCTTTTGCTACTGCATGGCCTTTTTGGTGCATTAAGTAACTTTGCTGACTTGGTTGAACACTTCAAAAAAACACATAAAGTAATTGTGCCATTATTGCCATTGCTCGAATTAGATATTTTTCATACCACTGTAAGTGGGTTGGCAAAACATGTGCACAGTTTTATAGAAACTCGAGGCTACATTAATATTAATTTATTAGGCAATTCATTAGGTGGTCATATCGCATTGGTGCACACACTTAAGCATCCCGAAAAAATAAAATCATTAACGCTTACTGGTAGTTCTGGGTTGTTCGAAAATGGCATGGGTGATAGTTATCCAAAACGTGGTGACTACGAGTATATTAAAAAGAAAGCAGAATTAACATTTTACGATCCAACATTGGCTAGTAAAGAGCTGGTTGACGAGTTGTTTGAAATTACCACCAACCGTTTAAAAGTAATAAAAATCATTGCATTGGCTAAAAGTGCCATTCGTAGCAATTTGGGTGAAGAATTGAACCAAATAAAGCAACCTACTTTATTAATTTGGGGTAATAATGATACCATTACACCCCCATTTGTAGGAAAAGAGTTTCATAAATTAATTCCAAATAGCGAGTTGCATTTTATAGATAAATGTGGCCACGCACCCATGATGGAAGTGCCACAGGCCTTTAATAACATTTTGAGTACTTTTTTGAGTAAATTAACGTCTCCAGCTGCATCAATTTCGTAGTTAAGTTGTCTTGTAACATAAGAAACACATTTTCATGCTAGCATCACAGTTACTTCAACAAACGTTTCCCTCGCTACACATTACAGATAAAGTGAGCTTTGCGTTGCAATTAATGGAAGATTACGACGTACAACATCTACCAATTATCAACGAAGAAAAGTTGATAGGTATTATTGCAAAAGATGACTTGCTGGATGAAAATGAAGGCCACGTTTTACTAACCTTAGAGGAAAGCTTTATTAAAGCATCAGTTAAAAAAGATGAATTTATTTTAGCAGCTTTAAAAACTATTACCGAGAACGAACTAAGTATTTTGCCAGTTATAAATGAGTCAGATGAATTAGTAGGCAATATTTCCCTAAATATCTTATTACAGCAAGTATCTAAGTATTTAGGTACCGATGAACCTGGTGGTATTATTGTATTAGAAATAGAAAGGCGTAATTTTTCTTTCGGCGAAATAAGCCGACTAGTAGAAACTAATGATGCTTATATAACACAATTAAATAGCTATACCGAGGCCGAAACTGGTTTAGTAGTAGTAGCTGTTAAAATAAACAAAGTAGAAATTAGCGACATTTTGGCCACTTTTCAGCGGTACGATTATGTGGTAAAATATTATTTTGGGGAAGAGCAATTTGCCAATGAGCTTAAAGAAAATTACAACCATTTAATGTCATACTTAAATTTGTAATACAATTCTCAAAGTAATTGCTACTCCGAAAGTACCAATCATTAAAAATTGTTTTTATTTAATACATAGTGGGTATTTTTAGTGCATTAATCGCAAATGTTTTCCATCAAATACTTTCGCTTATTTTTAACCCTTTTAATGCGGTCATTTCTTTTATTTTTGCCACTCTTGTAAACTAACAAGCTGTTATTTAAAATTTCACAATGAAAAAATTAGTACTATTCGTTTTATCTGTTGCTGCTTTTACCACATCACATGCACAGATAGCATTATTTAAAAAGAAAAATAAAGCCGCTACTGCAAAAACAGATTCTGCACAAGCCGCTATAAAAGCCTTGCCGAAGCAATCAGCAGAAGTAATTGCAACCCCAAAAATTAAAAAAGACTGGAGTAAAGTAATATTAACCAATCGGGCAGCCGATCATTTTATGATTCAATACGGTAGCGATGCTTGGACGGGCAGACCCGATAGTGTCCGTACAAAAGGGTTTAGCCGCCATTTTAATATATATGTAATGCTTGATAAGCCATTTAAAACCGATCCTCGTTTTAGTGTAGCTTATGGTGTAGGCATAGGCAGCAGCAATATGTTTTTTGATAATGTAAAGGTGAATGTAAACGGACTTGGTAGTACCTTACCATTTACCGATGTTTCTGGTACCAACCATTACAAAAAATTTAAATTAACGACTATTTACGCAGAAATTCCTGTGGAAATTAGGTTTTATAGCGATCCTGAAAACACTGGCAAAAGCTGGAAATTTGCTTTAGGTGCCAAAGTTGGAACATTATTAAAAGCCTATACAAAAGGTAAAGATCTAGAAACAGCCAATGGCGCAAGTATTTACGGTACTTCGGCAGTTGTAAAAGAAAGTAACAAACGTTACTTTAATGGTACTAAGCTTGCTGCTACAGCACGTGTTGGATATGGCATATTTTCACTTCATGGCGAGTACAATATACTTGGGGTTGTAAAAGACGGATTTGGTCCTGCAATGAATGCGTATTCAATAGGTATCAGTATTAGCGGTTTATAATTCTATCGCTTTATTATATTTAAAACCCTAAACTTCAAATGTGTTTAGGGTTTTTATTTATTAGTTTTTGTATTACTATGTCACATCGTTGCGTCCGACAATTTTACGGGTGTATGTTTACGGTGCTTTTATTGTTCAATATCGTGTCAATGATGGCTTTTTAATTGCTTTTCTTTTCTTCATTTTCGATGTTATTTTATCTTTTTCTTCTGGTGCTGCATTTGCCTTTTATCTCTCAAATCCTTGCGCATTTCGGCTTTTTTTATTAGCCTTGCTTGTATCTTGGACATGAGATAATTCAGGCGCAACGGTCAGGCACGCTAGAATTAGTAAGAAGCCCCATTTTTCATAAATGATTTTTTGGGTCGTTAATATTTTGAATATTAATGTACAGATTAGTTTTGTAAAGAATGATTTAAACACGCCCTTTTTTATATTGAAACAACCATTTAAATGAAAGATAAAAACTGTGAATTAGAAACGTATAAAGCTACAAAAAGCCTAAATATAAAAATGGATACATTATTTAACATCCAATAAACCCGTATAAGCGTACCTTTATTGGCTTTGCGTTTATCAATTGTTTAATGTAAATAGAGACTTTTAGTTGGCCTATATTTAAACAAGCGAAAAAAATAATCGCTATTTAATGTTCTTATTTGGCAGAAACTTATATCTTTCTCGCCTTCAATATTTTAACCCTTTTTTATGCTTGTTATTTTGTTATTTTTCTTTACTCATTGGTTCTTGTCCTTGTTTTTCCATTCATTCTTTTTGCACCGTTTTGCATCGCACAAAATGTATGAACTAAGTAAAAATTGGGAAAGAACATTTTACATTAGTACGTGGCTAGTTCAAGGGTCATCTTATTTAGTACCAAGGGCTTATGGTGTAATGCATCGTATGCATCATACCTATAGCGACACTGAGCAAGATCCACATAGCCCACATTTTTTTAAAGACGTGTATCAGATGATGCGTAGTACCATTCTTATTTTTCGTAGTTTTTTGTGTGGTAAAAACTTGCCAGACGCACAGTTTACCAAAGATTATTTACCTGTGTGGGATAAGCTTGATAAGCTCGGTCATAACTCTTTTACGCGCTTTTTGTTTATGATTGCTTATACAAGTGTTTATGTGGTATTTGCACCAAATTATTGGTGGTTTTTATTATTACCTATTCATTTTTTAATGGGGCCAATACAAGGTGCT
>JAYWCY010000417.1:0-7554 GCA_043780175.1 Chitinophagales bacterium | reverse complement strand
TCAAAATCTCTAAAATTTGTCCAGCCATTATTCGCCAATCTTGCAGGATCTTTTAATTTGTAAGCAAAATCAACCCTTATTAAAAAGAAAGAAAAATCTAATCTTACACCTGTACCTACACCAATTGCCAAATCTTTTCCAAAATTATTTAATTTAAAAGTAGCATTAGGATTAGCCGCATCAGACCGAACATTCCAAACATTACCAATATCCGTATATAAAGCACTACCAACTTTTACACCCGCAATTGTGGTAAGCAAAAAGCGATATTCAGCATTATATTCTAAGTTAAAATCCCCAAATCTATCAGTGTAGCCGGTAGTGCTAGTATCAGAAAGTAATGATGACCCAAGGCCTAATTGTCTTAGCCCCCAAGCCCTCATGCTATTAGGTCCACCTACAAAATATTGTTTAAATACTGGAATCGTTTGCCCACTTTTTGGCAGTGCTGCGCCTACAAAAAAGCGCATGGCAAATTCATCTTTGGTAAACTTTTTTAAATAACGATACTCACCTTCTAGCTTCACGTAAGCAAACACCCTACTGCCTAATTTAGTAAATAAATTTGTCAGTGTACCACTTTCTTCGGCATATAAACGAATATTGTGCGTGTTACGACTATTAGCACCATTGAACAAAGTATTAGAACCCAAACTCATCCCTACCACATTCCCATTTCTAAAAGAATTTCTTAAAAAAGGATTGTCGTTAAATAATTGTATTAAACCAGCTAACGTATCTACTTTGTACAATTCTATGTTTGGAAATCTAAATTGAATGGCAGTTTTGCCTTTCGTAAAATCGAACCCAAAATTGAGATTTAGAGAACGTAATTGGTAGAAATCTATCCGATTAGTATAGGAGCCTGTTGTAGCAAATACAGTTCGTTTATTATCAACCGTTGCGATTTTATCAGTTAACCATTTCCAATTTTTAAATGGTTGAATAATTCTTGGAAAACTATAGGTATGTGATAGTGTTAATTGCTGCGTTTGAACAAAAGGTTTGCTTATACCATTTGCATCAGTTTTGTCAATATTAAACTCAAAACCTAACCTTAATTGCGTTAAAGATTGGATGGCTTGTTTCCAAACATTTCTATTTTTATACGTTAAATTAGTAGCTAGACCAAGTAAATTACCGGAACCAATATCGCCAGTGTTTCTACTACCCTCAAAGTCAATACCATAACTCTGTTTAGGTGCTGGTAATAGAAAGAAATGAAAGTCAATAGTATCAGATTTAACCCTAACAACTGGTCTTGCATCTACCTGTTTCCAAGAACCGATTTGGTTCAATGTATTGATGGTTTTGTAATAGGCATTTTCGTTATACAAACCACCTCTTTTAAGGTAAGTATGTTCACGCATTGGCCTAAATTTAAACTTGTATTCATCGAAGCGCATTACGCCATTTTTGTCAATTAGTTCTTTAAAATTCTTTCTTGCCATTACAGAATCTGCATTGTAATACACATTTTTCACATCAGGATAATAGTATAAATTACCTACATAATATCGCTTTACTTTTGTGGTATCAGTCACTTTTTTCTGCATAATTGTAAAGCTCCAACTTGGGTCGGCCTTACGATTTTTTGCAACATCATTAATTAGTTGGGCTTGCGCCAATGGATCGATTGATAATTTCAACAAATTGGCATCCAAAGTATCTGCCAAGGCATAAATATCTTCTCTGCCAAACTTGTAATAACCATTATTTCTGTATAAAAAAACGAGCCTATCTAGCTCATCGCTAATTAGTTGTTTAGAATAAGGTTTGCCTTTTTTTAGTAAGCTATTTTTTGCTTGCGATAAAGTAAGCTTTTGCAGTGTAGAATCAATTGGTTTATGCAACGTATCTAGCATAGCAAAACCAACAGAATCAATCATAATGCGTTTATTGAGGTCTACCGTAAATGCAATATTGGTTCTTAGTTGTATTACTTTCTCGCCTTTTTCAAACACATTTATTGCATGAAAAAAGCCTTTTGCTTTAACGCTAGCTCTTATAGTATCTATTCTTACAACATCTTTAAAAGTAGCGTAATAGTAGCCTTGCGAATTTAAAAAAGCATTCATAAACCCTTTAGACCTGCCAATATTAATACTATCAAACACTGGTGGATTTTTAAGCTTATAAATAAAACCAAACTGCTGCACCTTTCTAGCCTTCAAACTGTCATCCCAATAATTATCAAGTTCGGTTGTTAAGCGTTTTTTCTCATCTTTACCAACATTTGTATTTAGCGTAATTTTATTAGAAAAAACAAAGGGCTTATTTACAGGAAATTCTTTTACGCTACTGCAAGCAGTAAACAATAATGCAATAGAAAATAACCCGATTATTTTTTGACGTAAAATGCTGTTGCTAACAAAAATCATAGATGATGCTAAGTAAGAATGAAGTCAAATATATTCAAAGTTTGTACCACAAAAAGCAAAGGGAGCAACAAGGTTTATTTATTGCTGAAGGCCCAAAGCTGTTAACCGAGCTTTTAACAAGTAATTTTACCATAGAAACCATTTATGCAACAGCAGAATGGCTAGTGAATAATATCATAAAACATCCAGCAATTGTTACCATTACAGCACAAGAACTTGAACGTATAAGCAACTTACAAACACCTAACCAAGTGGTGGCTATCGTAAGGCAACAAACGCCAACCACTTCACCAAATTTCTCAAAAGGCTTAACCTTAGCACTAGATGGTATTCAAGATCCTGGTAATCTAGGTACTATTATTCGTATTGCAGATTGGTTTGGTATTACACAAATTATTTGCAGCCACGATACTGTAGAACTCTATAATCCTAAAGTCATTCAAAGTACCATGGGCAGTTTTTTAAGAACAAAATTGTGGTACCAAGACCTTGCAAGTACAATTTCTTCTACTGAAGTACCAGTATTTGGTGCCTTGCTAGAAGGCGCATCTATTTACAAAATAGCAAAACCGAAGGCAGGCATTTTAGTAATTGGTAGCGAAGGCAGCGGCATCAGCAAAGAAGTATTACCATATATTTCTAACCCTGTAACCATACCAAGAATTGGTGGTGCCGAAAGCTTAAATGCAGCCGTTGCAACAGGTATTATTGTGTCGCATTTGGTGTAATTGTCTGATTGTTTCACACAAAGTGACAAAGGAGACAAAGTGCACAAATATTATTTTATCTAGTTATGCTTCAATTTACAAATAGGCAAACTCTTCATGTTCTTTGCCTTCTTTGTGGTCTTTGCGTGAAATATTTTTGCTCCCTATGTGTGAAACTTTTGCTACCTAAACTGTATCGCCTTTACGGGCTTAATGTTTTTTACAATGAGTGTAGGGATAATTAACGCCAAAAAGCACACTATTGCAGCCGATACACATACCACTATTACTTGCCACCAAATAATATTGATAGGTGCATAAGCCACATAATACAAGGCTTCATCCATATGAATAAAATGTGTGTATTGTTCTAGCAAGCAGAGCCCTACACCTACTAGCAAGCCAATACCAATACCAACCAATGAAATAAAACTCGCATAGTACAAAAATATTTCTTGTATGGTTCCGTCATTAGCACCAACGGCTTTCAAAATACCAATCATTCGGGTACGTTCTAGCACCAAAATCAACAAGCAAGTAATCAAATTAATAACGGCTACAATACCCATTATTATAAACACCACATACTTATTGGTATCTTGAATATTTAGCCAATCAAAAATATTAGGGTAAGTTTCTTTAATCGTTCTACTCAGCCATTCAGGCGGCAATTGATCTTTTAGCTTGATATTAAAGCTATCCATTTGGGCATATTGGTCTATGAAGATTTCGTAACCACCAATCTGGTTGGGTTGCCAATTATTTAACCGTTGAATTAAACGTAAATCACCAATGGCAAATATTTTATCGTACTCTTCTATACCTGTGTTAAAAATACCCACCACTAACAGTTTTCTAGAAGTATTGGCAATATTGGCATCTGACGATACAAAATTGATTCTGATGGTATCATTCACTGCAATCTGCAAGCTTTTGGCTATAGGTTGCGAAACAATAATTTCTTTACTGTAATTACTATCACTAAAATGCAACCACCTACCTTGTTTTAAAAACTGCCTAAATGCGGCACTATCATAATTGGCTTCTACACCTTTAAATAGTACACCTTCAATCTCTTTATTTTTTTCTACCACGGCACTTTTGGTACCAAAAGCTTGTACGCTTTTATAGTAAGGCTGTTGTTGAATAATACGAACCACCGTATCATTTTTCTCAATTGGCGTTTCTTCACTAATTAAGTTTTTGGCATTCTCGTAATGCTGTACACGTACATGCCCCCAAAAGCTAAACACTTTTTCGCTCACCGTTTTTTGAAACCCATTTACAAATGCCAAAGTCATAATCATAGCAGCCACACTTAAAGCCGTAGCAGCAATAGATAAGCGAATAATAAAGCGAGAAAAAGATTGCTGTTTGTTAAAAGCAATGCGCTTGGCAATGGTAATAGCGATACTCAAAATAGCGTGATTATTTAAGCCGTAAAACTAACCATGTTTTGGGGTTATTTCACACAAAGCAACTAAGAAGACAAAGGGCGCAAAAGCTTTCTTTGTCATGCTGAGGCAGCCATTGTTGTCATTCTGACGAAGGAAGAATCTGTAACCAGCTTTTTGTAATACTATAAAGCATCGTTGCGTCGCACACTTGTACGTTCTGTTCGCTGTGCAGCTTTTACCGTAGCGTAGATATTTCACACAAAGAAACAAAGAAGGCAAAGGGCGCAATTTCATCCTGAGGAACAAAGTATCTAACCGAAACTTGAACCCAAACGGCGGCCGTTTCAGAAAACATATTATCATACTTCACATACGAATAGCTATTTGACACTAAAAAGAAAGAAAAAATTTTAGAAAAAGAAAATATCTTGCATGTGACATTTGTAGTGGCAAAAGGCAAACTACGGCTAGATCACATGGTAAAAGAAATGAAAAAGAATTAATTATGAAACCCCAATTAAAATTCGTGGTACTATTTTTATTCATTACCAGTTGTGGTAAAAAAGATAATAGAATAGATATTGAAGACATCATGAAGAATATAGAAACTGGTACAGATTCAACTTATAAAAGAGAGTACTTCCCAAATCCCAATAAGAGCCTGTACGCTACATTATCTAGAAATTATTGTGCAGAAATTAAAACGTTTGTTTACTACTTTGACCAAGATAAAACCAACGTAAGAGAAATTAGAACTTACATGGCAAATAGAAAATATGGGCATTCATTTGAGTTTTATCCCAACGGAAATTTAGAACAATATTGCTATTTTGTAGGCAACGAAAACAAAAGTAGTTACATTAAAAAATATGACATTAAAGGTAATACCACAGAAGATTTAGATAATCCATTTGTAGATTATTTAAGTTTCAGAGAAGGAAAATTAGAGTTACATTTCTCATCGGTTTTCTCTGATAGTCTACAGGTTGAAATATCTTCAGTAAATATGCCTTGGAAAAATTTAAAACTAGAGAAATCTGCAATGCTTCCAATGTTATTGAAGGGTGATATAGAATCGGTTATCGATAGTATTTATTTTCTAAAAATTAGTACAATTACAAACGAGAAAACCTCTAGAAAGATTTATCTTGATACTTTAGTGGTAAATAAAAATTAGGAATATAAACAACCTAACTAGGCGTAGTTTGTAACACATCGTCTCAGCGTAAGGCTTTGCCTACGCTGTTGCACGAATCATTCTAAGTAGCTTAGATACTCAAATCTTTACAAAAAATCCCCTTCACCCATTACTTTTACCATATGAAACGCCTCTTCTTTCTTAGCATATTATTTAGTTCTATCAGTTTATCAGCCCAAATAAACACCGACAATATTGTGATGTCTTGTATTAAAACCGTCAAGCTGTTTCAACTAAACAACCAAGAAAGCCTGCCTATTATCAACCTTAATTCTACCGATTTGCTTGAACTGCATTTTGATGATATGGATGGCTATGTAAAAAATTATTACTATACATTCACTTTATGCAATGCCGATTGGCAACCTGCCGACTTGAGTAGTTTTGACTATTTAAAAGGCTATCAACAACAACGACTCAACCAATACAGGCCATCATCTGTGGCGCAAACAAAATATGTGCATTACCAAGCCATGTTGCCAGATAGAAATTGTACACCCACTAAAAGTGGTAATTATTTATTAAAAGTATTTTTAAATGGCGATACCACACAATTGGCTTTTACCAAACGCTTGTATGTGCTAGACAGTAAGGCGAATGTAGGTGGCAAAATGATGCAACCTTTTGACAATGACCTCGCAAGAACCCACCAGAAAGTACAGTTTAGTGTAGATGTGACGCAGCTAAATGCACAAAATCCTACGCAGCAAATAACCACTTGTATCATGCAAAACAATCGTACTGATAATATGCAGTACAATGTTCCTATTGCTTTTTTACGTGGCAATTTGCTTGAATATGATGGTGAGCGTGGTGGTATTTTTGAAGCTGGTAAAGAATATCGTTGGGTAGATTTAAGAAGCTTTCGGTTTCAAAGCGAACGTATTTTTAGTATAGACAAAAACGTTCAGCCCAATAATATTATGGTAAAGCCAGATGGTCCAAGATTAGCGCAGCGCTACTTGTATTACAAAGATTACAACGGCTGGATGAATATTTTAACCACCGAAAACGTCAACAATTGGTGGCAAACAGATTACGCAAACGTTACATTTACATTTGTACCCGAAGGCAACCAACCATACGGTAGTAAAGACATTTATTTAATAGGTGAGCTGACGGATAATAAAATTAACAACTACAGCAAGCTAATATATAATGCCGCCAAAGGAGTTTACGAAAAAACATTATATTTAAAGCAAGGCATGTACGATTATGCTTATGTATCAAAAAATAACACTTCAAAAAATACAGAAGCCTCATTTACTGAAGGGAATTATTGGGAAACTGAAAATGATTACACTGTATTTGTGTATTACCGCAGTTATAGTGAGCGACACGATGAACTAGTAGGCATTACCACAATTAACTCAAGAACAGGCAGAGTTGGGTATTAAATTTCTCACCACATAGACACTTAGGCACAGTAGAAAATTAAGGTGTTTACATAGTTGTTTAATAGCGTTACGCATTTGAGAACTATGTGACTATGTGTCTATGTGGTGAAAAATAAATCAATTACTTTCGTTGCAAATAATAGGTAGTATGAAGGTGAATACAATGGCTGAAATGTTGGCTTCTGGACAAACGCCAGATGTATTATTTTGGGTAGGTTGCGCTGGCAGCTTTGACCAAAGAGCACAAAAAATAACAAAAGCATTTGCAACCATTTTAAATAAAGTAGGCATTAATTACGCCATTTTGGGTAAAGAAGAAGCCTGTACTGGTGACCCCGCAAGGCGTGCTGGTAACGAGTTTTTATTCCAAATGATGGCCTACCAAAACATACAAGTGTTAAACGGCTATGGCATTAAAAAAATAGTAACCACTTGCCCACACTGCTTTAATACTTTAAAAAACGAATATCCAGA
>JAYWCY010000416.1:0-2505 GCA_043780175.1 Chitinophagales bacterium | reverse complement strand
TATTATTACTAACAAATGACAATGTATTAGGCTGTGCGGCTGGTGCTACACAAGATGAGCCGCCTGCCAATGTAGTACCAGCACCCAATAATGGGCTGTCTGTAGCATATAAAGGGCCACCACTACAAGTAGAATTAACAGCATAAACGAAAAGATGGTAAGTAGTAGTTGGCGCTAAGCCTGTAACAGTAAATGAAGGTGTGTGTGTAAATGCTACAACACTACCGTCACCTAAATTATCGCCTATGGCATAGGTAGTGCCATTTACTGGGTTTGAACTCAACGCATTATTACTACTTGCTACTATCATATAATTGTCGCTAGCAGGTAGTGCCATAGTAAAATTAGCTTGTATAGAATAATTGGTAGTTGTGCCAAGTACAAAATTAGTTGGCTGTGCAGTCGGAATAACACAGGTGCTGTTTGGTGCAATAGCTGTAACTTTTACATTATCGATAATAAATTTTGGTCTTGACCCAGAGGTGCCACCAGTACCATTGTAGTAATAAAAACGCAGTCTTGCATTTGCTGAATTATTAAATACGCTTGGTAATGAAATATTGGTAATACTACCGCTGCCAATAGCTTGGTTATTACTAAAATTTAGCATACCTGCATTAGTAAGTTCAGTAAATGAATTGCCATCAACCGAATAGTATACTTTGAAAGATGCGTTTCTGGATCCGGCACCATTATTAAGAATATTCCAATCATAACTAAATACACCTGCATTAAGCCCCGTAAAATCCATAAAAAAATCAATAGCAGTAGCGGTTGTATTATCTGACGTACTTGTTGAAAGAAATAACAAACTTTCGTAATAGCGCTGTAAGCCACCACTAGAGCTGCTACCAGGGTTTCCTGATACACCATTGGTAACTAATGGTGCTATAAAAGCGGTAGTGCCTGCTGTAATTTTAGTAGCAGATGGCACTGTAGTTGTACCGCCTGCAATAATGCCTTTCCAAGCATCTGCACCAATACCATAAGCAAAAGTACCATCGACTTGGGTTGTATTAAATATCCAATTATTGATATCTGAAAAAGTCTCTGTATAGCTGTAATTCTTTTGTGCAGCCATATTTACAGGAATTTGGGCATTGACAAAATTTACAAAAAGCAAAATTGCGGTGGTTAAATAAGTATGTTTCATAGTTCTTACGATTTTGGTAATTATCATCGAATCAAGGTAGACTAGTTAAGCGATACCAAAATTATTTAATAGTTAGGCGGTAAAACTAATACTGACTATCTAATTAAATTACGAGTTAATGTTATCATTATATAAAACTTAAAAAAAAACGTCCAGAGTTTTACAACTTTGGACGTTTTTTTACATGCAATAATTTATGTATGTGCAATTAATGCTGCGGCATACCTTGAGGCATCATTGGTTGAGCTTGCGGTGCTGGTGCAGCAGCCACATCAGCTATCTCAATATCAAAAATCAAGTTACTATTTGCTTTTATAGGGCCTTGAGCTTGCGGACCGTAACCTAAAGTGGCAGGAATAAATATGGTACCTTTGCCACCTTTGCCAAAATATTTTAAACCAATTTCCCAACCTGGAATAACGCTGTGTGCACCAATTACTAATTTTAGAGGTTGGGCACCTGGTTTGCCTATATTACTATCAAATTCTTTACCATCTTCAGTGTAGCCTTTGTACATAACACTTACTTGTCTGCCAGTGTCTACTTTATTAGCTAAGTCACCAGGAGTTTTAATATCAACAAATACGCCTTCTGGGCTTTTTTGTGCTTTAATACCTTTTTTAGCCAAATAAGCTTCTAATGCTTTAATCTCACCAACTTTTTGCTTTTCCATTTCTTTTGTTCTATCAGCTGTGGCAGCTTTATCGTCTGTAAATGCAGCTAATAATTCAGCTTTACCTTTAATTACAGAGCCTTTAGTAAATGGAGCTTTAAATTCTGGTATTAAACCCAATTTTTTTAATGTATCTACACTTAGTTGAAATTCAACTTTATCGCCAATAGATAACAATGGAAATAGTTCTAGTAAGTCGTATTTTCTAGAATTTACTTGTGCAGTATCGTAACCCATATACACAGGTACGCCACCAAATGATGAGTTAAGAATACTGTCTTTAGAACCTACTTTAAATTCAAAATTGAATTTAACAATTTGCCCTTGTTTTAATTTTTCGCTGCTGCCTCCTTTGGTAATTTTATACGGTAAGCCAGATTTTGTTTTGCTGTATTGATTACAGCTTGCAAGTAAAATTGCAATGGCTAAAAGCGATGTCAATTGTTTCATGTGTGAATTTTTTGTAATTGTTGAAGTTGTTTTAATTGTTTGTTTTATGTATTGATGCTAATGGTAAAGCGCTTTTTTTTATTTAATTTATTGTAAATCATGCTCATAGGCACTTATTACCTCTCTAAACTTTTGAACCGTATTGTCTAAAGTATCGCTGCTTCTTCCGCCTGCAGCGTTAAAATGTCCACCACCCTCAAAGTGCTTTCGGGCAAATGTGTTTACATCA
>JAYWCY010000415.1:0-2837 GCA_043780175.1 Chitinophagales bacterium | reverse complement strand
ACATTAACAGCCGATGGGTTAGAAGTGGTGATGGACTTAACCGTTTTGTACCGCGTTTTAGCAAAAGATGCACCAAGTATTATTCGTGAAACCGGGCTAGATTTTAAAGACAAAATTGTACGACCAATAACACGTACTAAAATTAGAGATAACGCTGTGTATTACACTGCTGTTGATTTGTACAGTACCAAACGTGATGAATTTCAAGTACGAATTTTTAAAACCATTGATGACGATTTTAAGAAAAGAGGCTTGGTGTTAGAACAATTATTGGTGCGTAATATTACTTTGCCAGCAACCGTAAAAGCGTCTATTGAAGAAAAAATTAAAGCAGAACAAGATGCACAAAAAATGGAATTTGTACTGCAAAAAGAAAAGCAAGAAGCCGAACGTAAAAGGGTAGAAGCACAAGGTATAGCCGATTATCAACGCATTATGAGTAGTGGCCTTACCGATAAGCAATTGCAATACGAGCAAATTCAAGTAATGAAAGGTTTAGTTACCTCGCCAAATAGTAAAGTAATTATAATGGGTGGGAGCAAAACACCAATTATTATAGACGATAAAAAATAAACAATCTAATTCTAAAAATCAAAGGCTTTCTGCACCAAAGTGTGTAGAAAGTCTTTTTTATGTTATATAAGAAAAGAAAGATTATAGCGTGCTCGGCTTGAGCCTGCCGGGTTTTCCATTCCAAGTCCTCGTGGCGCAAAGCGCCACTGTGGGCTTTCCATTGCAACCCCTCACGAAAACAGCTTAGCATTAAACTAGCAAAATTTTAATAATTTGTTGTTTAAAAATCTGCAAAAGCCATTTATCTGTGCAGGTAATTAAGTTTTATAGATGCTTTTTAAATGGGTTAAATTCGTGCCATTCATTTCCTTACCTTCGCACTCATCAAAAATTGGCCTAGCAACGTTGCTAAAACCATGCAGGCATTAACTTTCAGTAGGGAATCATGAGCGTTAAATACAAAGAATTTTCAGGTTTACATCTTCCATCAATAGAAAAAGAAATTTTAGCGAAGTGGGATGAGTCGCAAGCTTTTGAACAAAGTGTGAACTTGCGTGAAGGTAGCGAGCCATTTGTGTTTTATGAAGGGCCACCAAGTGCCAATGGTATGCCAGGTATTCACCATGTTATTTCTAGAACTTTAAAAGATTTGGTGTGCCGTTACAAAACCATGCAAGGTTTTCAAGTTAAACGCAAAGGTGGTTGGGATACACATGGCTTGCCAGTTGAGTTAGGGGTAGAAAAAGAATTAGGCATTACTAAAGAAGATATAGGCAAAAAAATATCTGTAGAAGATTATAACCAAAAATGTCGCGAAGCGGTATTGCGCTATAAAAACGAGTGGGATAATATTACCAAAAAAATGGGTTATTGGGTAGATCTGAATAATCCGTATGTCACATTCGAAAATAATTATATCGAAAGCTTATGGTGGATTTTGAGTGAATTATATAAAAAAGGGTTGCTTTACGAAAGTGTGAGTATTCAACCCTATTCACCCGCTGCTGGTACAGGTTTATCATCACATGAATTAAACCAGCCAGGTACGTATAAAGATGTTAAGGATACGAGTGTGGTGGCGATGTTTAAGGCAGTTAAGAATGAAAAGAGCCAATTTTTATTTGATGCAGCTGCTTCTGAAGAAGTTTTTTTTATGGCTTGGACTACCACGCCTTGGACACTTCCTTCAAATTTAGGCTTAACAGTTGGACCAAATATTGATTATGTCTTAGTAAAAACCTTTAATCCATATTTACATGTTCCTGTAAATGTAATATTGGCGAAAGCCTTACTGGGTAAGTATTTCAAGGAAGAAGGCGAAAATGGCGATTTTGAAAATTATAATGAAACTGTAAAGCTGTTGCCTTGGAAAATTCTTGCAGAATTTAAGGGAAGCGAATTAGCTGGTACAAGTTACGAGCAGTTAATGCCTTATGAAGCCAATTCTCTTGAAGTTATTCAGGCTATTACACCAAATGCCTCTCCATTTAAAGTAATTGTCGGTGATTTTGTAACTACAGAAGATGGTACTGGTATTGTGCATACTTCACCGGCTTTTGGTGCAGATGACTTTAAAGTTGGTCAAAAAAACAATATTGGTATTTTAACCATGGTAGATAAGCAAGGTAAATTTGTAGACGGCCTTGGTGAATTTAGCGGCAGATATGTAAAAAATTACAAGGACGAGAAAGATTATGTAGATGTAAATGTGGACATCTGCGTGAAATTGAAATTAGAAAACAGAGCTTTCAAAATAGAAAAATACGAACACAGTTATCCGCATTGTTGGCGTACTGATAAACCGATTTTATATTATCCTTTAGATGCTTGGTTTATAAAAACCACGGCGTTAAAAGATAGAATGGTTGAGCTAAACAAAACCATTAACTGGAAACCAAAAAGTACAGGCGAGGGTCGTTTTGGTAATTGGCTTGAAAATATGGTAGATTGGAATTTAAGCCGCAGCCGTTATTGGGGCACACCATTACCAGTTTGGAAAAACGAAGATGGTAGCGAGCAAATATGTATTGGTAGTGTTCCTGAACTCATGGCTGAGGCTGAAAAGGCAAGAAATATTTTGGGCGATACTTACAACTCACGACTTACAACTCACGATTTAGACTTGCACAAGCCATTTGTTGATGATATTACATTGGTATCGTCTAAAGGTGAGCCAATGAAACGTGTATCTGATTTGATAGATGTTTGGTTTGATAGTGGTGCTATGCCTTATGCGCAGGTGCATTACCCTTTTGAGAACAGAGATTTAATTGATAAGAAAAAATATTTCCCGGCAGATTTTATTGCAGAAGGGGTTGATCAAA
>JAYWCY010000414.1:0-2509 GCA_043780175.1 Chitinophagales bacterium | reverse complement strand
CTGATAATAAAAGAAGAGATTTTTTAAAACTATCTGCACTAGCTGCAGGTGGTTTTTTATTACCATCTACAACTACCAAAGCTGCCAATTGGCTAAGTGGTGCGGGTGCAACATCGCATAAATTTGGTTTGCAATTGTGGAGTATCAAAGATGCTTTACCAAAAGATCCTAAAACTGTGTTGAAGCAAGTAGCTGGTTTTGGCTATAACCAATTAGAAAGTTTTGAAGGTGCTCAAGGTATGTTTTGGGGAATGACAAATAAAGAATTTAAAAGCTATGTTGGCGACTTAGGTATGCAAATGGTATCCAGCCATTGTGACTTTAGAAAAGACTTTGAAAAAAAGGCTGAACAAGCGGCTGAAATAGGCATGAAGTATTTAATTGCCCCCTATTTAGGCCCGCAAAAAAGCATTGATGACTTTAAAAAAGCTGCCGAGGTATTTAATAAATGTGGTGACATCTGCAAACAGAACGGCATAAAGTTCGCTTATCACAACCACGATTATTCATTTAAGAAAATTGATGGCGAAGTACCTATCGACGTAATGCTAAAAAATACAGATGATGATAAAGTATTTTTTGAATTGGATATTTATTGGGCTGTAACGGCTGGTGTCAATCCTGCTGATTATTTTACCAAATATAAAAATCGTTTTACGCTCTGTCATGTAAAAGATAGAATGAAAAATGCAAAAGCAACAGATGCTAATTCTTCTTGTGTGCTTGGTGAAGGTGTTATTGATTACACGCCAATTTTAAAAGTAGCCAAGGCAAATGGTATGAAATACTATATTGTAGAACAAGAACGTTATGACACAGCTACACCGCTAGAAAGTGCAAAAAAAGATGCTGCTTACATGAAGCAACTGAGATTTTAATAATGATAGTTATACTGTAAATGAAAAATGGATTGAAGTGACTTCAATCCATTTTTTATTTACGCTTTTTGTGAGGGTTATACCCCAAGTGACCAGCCTTCTCGATACTGTCTTTTTACAAATTGATTCGCATCTTCAAAATTAGTTACCTTCATATTTGGGCCATCCCATAGTAATTTAGTATATCTGCCAGGATAATCAAACCTAGTTGCATCATTTGGTTTTGGTTTTCTAATATCAAAACTTCTAATGGCTAAATTACCCATTAAAATGGTTTCGGTTAGTGGCCCCGCAATACTAAATGGCGAGCTTAAATTATTGGCCTTATCGCTACCATAACCAGCAATCGCAGCTTCTACCCATTGTGCATAATGCCCATCAGCACCATTTGGTACACGCGCTATTGTTTGTGGCACATGCACTTGTTCCATTTTAGTAAGTGGCAATAGTTTCGGATTGGCACCATAAGTACTACACATCATTTTGCCTTTTGTGCCAATAATTAATACGGCGTTACCACCATCACCAAACTGTTCATTGGCCAATAACTCTACTGGTCTTTCTGGCTGAATTCCGCCATCCATCCAATGCATTTGAATATCTGGCTTATGTTTTTTGCCCTTAAACTTTAATATAACATGCGATGATGGTGGGCAACCATCAGGGAAATAACCTCGTTTAAACTCATCTACATACACTGAACCTACACTGCATTCTGCTTCTGTTGGATAACCCAATTCTAAAGTTCTAAAAGCTGGTTCAATTAAATGGCAACCCATATCGCCCAAAGCACCAGTACCGTAATCCCACCAGCCACGCCAATTAAATGGCACTAATTTATCTACATAATTTTTTTGTGGGGCTGTACCTAACCACAAATTCCAATCAAGTGTTGATGGCACTTCCGCTTTTTGTGTAGGCCATGCAACGCCTTGTGGCCATACAGGTCTATCAGTAAAAATATATACCGTGTGTGCATCCCCAATAATACCAGCATTATACCATTCACGCATTTGTCTCACCCCATCGCCAGAGGCACCTTGGTTACCCATTTGTGCAACCACTTTGTATTTGTCTACTGCCTCAGTAAGCATTCTAGCTTCATAAATATCGTGGGTTAATGGCTTTTGTACATACACGTGCTTGCCCGACTGCATTGCAGCCATCGTTTGCAGCGCATGGTTATGATCAGGCGTTGATACAGAAACGGCATCAAAATTTTTATGCTCTTTGTCTAGCATGTCACGATAATCTTTATAATACTTGGCTTTTGGAAAAGCAGTTCTGCTAGCCAGCGATCGTTTATCATCTACATCGCACAAATAAGCAATTTCCGCTTTGCCACTTTTATAAAAATTGGCTAAGTCGCTCTGTCCTTTACCGCCAGCACCTATACCTGCAATCAGCAGTTTATCGCTTGGTGCGGTAAAGCCTTTGCCACCCAACACATGGCGTGGCAAAATGTAAAAACCTGCAAAAGCGGTTGCAGAATTTTTGAGAAATTTTCTACGTGAGTTGTCTGGTGTAATCGGTTCTTTTTGTTTCATATGGTAAGTGTTTTTTTACAGTCAATGGTTAATATTCGACGGTCGACGGTCAATAGTCAATGGTCAATAGTCAATGGTCAATAG
>JAYWCY010000413.1:0-4472 GCA_043780175.1 Chitinophagales bacterium | reverse complement strand
TCATCTCTAATGGCAATGGCTCTGATATAATCTTCATTTTCTAAAACCTCGGTCAGTAAGGTTTGAAGTTCGTCAATATTCATCAAACTCAAATCTTCTCTATTCGTACCTGTTTCTTCTACACCTACTGCTTCGCCTTTTTTCTTTTTAGTGCTGCCACTGTCCTCCATTAAAATACCTGCATTCTCTAATATATGCTCGTAAGTGTACACTGGGCAAGCAAAACGCACGGCTAAAGCTAGCGCATCACTGGTGCGACTATCAATTTCTACTGTATCATTTTCTGTAAAGCATACTAATTTCGAGTAAAAAATACCTTCTTGCAAATCGCTGATAATAATTTCTTGAAGCTCTACATTAAAAGCATTCATAAAATTTTTCATCAAATCGTGTGTTAATGGGCGACTTGGCTGCATATGCTCTAGAGCTACGGCAATTGCCTGTGCTTCAAAACCACCAATTACAATTGGTAATCTACGTAAGCCATTAATTTCGCCTAAGACCACTGCATACGAATGTGTTTGCGTAATGCTGTGGGATAGTGCTACAATTTCCAGTTCAATCTTCTTCATAATCTGTAACCAATAATTTATCTGAAAAACGTGTAAGTGTACAACAAAAATAAGGGCTAAACGCATTGATAAAACATGTGGGTTACATTTGCTGTTTAGTAATGATAAATGTGCGTAACAATGAAGTACCAAGTTGGCGATGAGATAATAGTTTTATTAAGTAACGAAGAGGGTAGAGTGGTAGAGATAATGAACGATAAAATGGTAATGATTGACGTGAGAGGGGTAAAATTTCCCGCTTATATGGATCAAATTGATTTTCCGTATTTCTATAGATTTAGTCAGAAAAAAGTGGTGGAAGAAAAAAAGCCAACATTATTTATTGATAATATTCCTAAAGAAAAGCCACAACCCAATGTGATAAAGGTATCTGAAGGTGTTTGGGTGGCTTTAATACCGAAGTTTTCCTTAGATGATTTTAACGATGAAGTGGTAGAAACCTTAAAAGTACATTTGGTAAATAAAACTGATAAAAGCTACCATTTTACTTACGATCAACAATTTTTGGGCGTATCTAATTTTGCCTTAAAAAATGAGCTCATGGCTTTTCATGATTTTTATTTACACGATATTAAATTTGAAGATGTGAATGATAGCCCAAGTTTTCATTTTGATTTTTCGCTAGTACATCCAGAAAAAAAGAAGGCCGAGCATTTTGAAACATCACTTAAAATAAAACCTAAGCAATTGTTTCAGCGCATTGAAGAGATGAAGGATAAAAATGAGCCAACGGTATCTTATAAACTATTTGACAATTATCCTGAAAGAGCCTTTGAAGAAGAAAAATATGAAATGAGTAGCCTGATTGCCAAGGGTTATAAAGTGTATCAAGCCAACCAAATTCGCCAAAATTTAGAGCCAGCAAGAACTGTGGTTGATTTACATATAGAAAAACTAAGCAATAATTGGGAACATTTAAGCAACTTTGAAATACTGTCTATTCAGTTAAAGGAATTTGAAAAATGGTTAGATCTATCATTGGCTCATAGGCAACAAAATCTCATTGTCATTCATGGCGTAGGTAAGGGTAAATTAAAAGATGAAATTCACGATATTTTGAAAACAAAAAAAACAGTAAAAAGCTTTATAAACCAATATGATGCTCGTTTTGGCTATGGCGCTACCGAAATATTTTTTGGATATTAAATTGAGTTAATTGATTTCTGACATGGGTATTTCTATCAATATTGTGCATCCCTTGCCTGCCAACGATTGTATGCTAAACTTACCAGAAAAGAGTTCTACACGTCGCTTCATATTGGCAATGCCTATCCCTTTTTTTGAACTGTTTATATTAAATCCAATACCATTATCGTAAACTGATAATATAAAATACGTATCTTTTACATAACCATTTATATGAATGCTTGTAGCGGCAGCGTATTTAAGAATATTTTTAAGTTGCTCCTGTAAAATTCTATAAAGGTTTAGTTGAAATTCTCTTTTGGTAGGTGTGTTTTTAAATTCGGCATCAAAGTTTAATAGTATTTTATATGTATTTTCAATATTAAAATTTTTAACTAAATCCTCAAAAGCGTCAGCCAATGTCGTATCGTTAAAAAAAGCAGGTGCCAAACGGTGAGATAGGTTTCTTATCTCGTTTGTAGCTAAACTTATATAGTTAATCCCTTGGTTAAAGCGCTCTATTTCAGTTTCTGGCAATGATTTTTTTATCATTTTTAAAGCTATTTGGCTGCTGGTAAGTATTTGACATACATTATCATGTAATTCTCCACCAACTTCATAGCGTTCATCTTCTTGGGTTTTTATGATCGCTTTCATCATGTTTATTTCCTGCTGTTTTTTGTCCGTTATATCTCTTTGTAAAGACACCCAGTGCGATATTTTACCATTTTCATCCATCACTGGGTTGAGGTTAATATTTACCCAATATTCTTCATTATTTTTTTTATAATTAACTAGGGTTATTTCGCAGGGCTTTAAGGCCGCCATATAGTCTTTTAGTTTTTCTAATTCTTGCTCATCCGTTTTCGGGCCTTGTAAAATTCTTGGTGTTTTGCCTATTATTTCTTCTGGTTGGTAGCCTGTTAGCTTAGTAAATGCTTCGTTTACGTACACAATTTTAGGTCCAGATGTATCCAGAGCTTCGGCTTCAGTAATAACAACTACATCGTTGGTATTGGTAATAACGGATTCTAAAAGTTTTAAATGTATCAGCTCTTTTTTTCTTTCGGTAATATCTATTTTAGAGCCAATCACTCTTATAGCTTTACCATTAGTATCCCTTATAATGTAGGCCCTGTCTATCACGTAGGTATAGCTATCATTGGCTTTTAGAAATCTATATTCTCCTTCCCAAGAAATGGCAGTACCGTTAATGGCACTAAATAAGTTATTAAGTAATTTATTTTTATCATTGGGGTGTATTCTGTCAAAGCAGAAATTTTTTTTGGCATTCATTTTTTGTAAATCCCAACCAAAGATTTTAAAGAAAACATCACCCCAAAATACCGAATTATCTTCTAAATTCCAATCGTATATAGCATCAGATGTGGCTTTGGTAACATAGTTGTAGCGTAAATTACTGTCTTCTATCGCTCTTGTTCTATTGGCACTTTCTATAATTATTTGAATAATGTTTACTACCCGATTGATGGTGTTTTCTTCTACTTCACTAGGCATTTTTTTCTCCTTACTGTAAATAGCAAATGTGCCCACTACTTCACCTTTTAGGTTTATAATTGGGTAAGACCAGCATGAAGCAAGGTTAAACTCGCTTATTAGGTGTTTAAAATTAGACCAACGTATATCATTTTCAATATCGCTTACAATTACTTTTTCGTTTAAGTAGCAGGCTGTACTGCAAGAGCCTACATTATTGTCAATGGTAATGCCATTAATAAGTTGGTTGTACGCGTTAGGGATTGTAGGTGCTGCTATTGTAAAAAGCTGGTTACCTTTTTTTTCGCACACGGTGCACATCATACCCGGGTGTAGTTCTTCAATGCCAAGTATATAGGTAGTAAGTGTGTCTACAACATTTTTTTTACCCATTTGCCTATAAGCCAAAATATTTCGCTCAAGTTTTTCTAATTCGTTGTAGTAGCGGTTTAGCGTAATATCGCGTTTTGCCCCTACTAGTCTTGTTGTTTTACCTTGTGTATTTCTTATTGCAAATCCTTTATCTATAACATAAGCATAGGTGCCGTCTGCTTTTTTAAAACGATAACTTTCTTCCCATTTATTAGTAGTACTTTTAACTATTTGTTTATAGCTATCATTAATTCTTTCTCTATCATCTGGGTGAATGAGGTTGAAATGAAAACTAATATTTTCATTTTCAAGGTCGCATAAATGATAGCCAAACAAAGTATTAAAACCATCACCCCATAGTAGCCTGTTATTCTCTAAATCCCAATCCCAAATAGCATCCGATGTGGCTTTTATTACATATTCGTACCGCTCGTTTGAGCGCTCTATTTCTAATTCTACAGCTAGCTTTTTCGTAATATCATTTACCAATACTAAAGAGGATATTTTGCCTTGGTAATTTAAAATATGTGCATGAATATCTACGTTAATCAGTTCGCCATTTTTCTTTTTGTGGCGCCATGCTTGTTTGTGTATTTGTCCGTAAATTTCTTCTTTTTTTGTAGCTTCTAATAGCAAACTAATGTCTTCTGCGGGCCTAATATCCTTAATAGAAAGATTTAAAAATTCATCTTTTGTATAACCGTACAGCAATAAGGCTTCTGTGTTACAATTTACAATTTGTAAAGTCTCAAAATCCCAGATAAACATTGGCAAAGGATTATTTTCAAAAAGCGCTTTGTATTTTGCTTCTGAATCTATTAAGGCAAATTCGTTTTTTTTCTTATCTGTAACATCTCTTGCAATACCATAGCGCATTTGTTCTTTTTCATCCCATCGGGCAGTCCA
>JAYWCY010000412.1:0-6556 GCA_043780175.1 Chitinophagales bacterium | reverse complement strand
TTATCTTTGCCAAACTAACGTTAGTTAGTATATTAGTTATTGACCTCTAACGATATTGTTGCCTTTGGTTTTGGAATAACATTAAAATTTTAGTTTTGGTTGCTTGCTTAAACAGACCCTCCTTTTCAGGCGGGTCTCTTTTTTGGAATACATTTATCCAATAAAAATGGGTTCATCAAACACCAGTATTGGTATTTAATAAACCCATCAAACAAAATTTACAAAGCCAGTAACCTTTAGTTACTACTACCAAAAATATTATCTACCGCACCACCTAACATTGGAAATTTTTCTTTTACAAAACTTACAATTGTTGCAACTGCTTGAGTGGCTTGTTCATCTGTTAAACCAGCTTCGGTTTTTAATTTTTCTATTAATTCGTTCATGTTATTTAATTTATTAATTACTAAATTACTAGTTAGTACTACGCAACCTTCAACATACTCATATTGCTTTTACTAAACATGCCTAGTGCATACTCTAAAGTGATATGCAACGTCGTTTCGCCAGTACCAGGCAATTCAAACATTGAATCGGTTAAAATACCTTCACAAATACTACGTAACCCTCTTGCCCCGAGCTTGTACTCTAATGCTTTTTCTACCATAAAGTCAAAAACAGCATCATCAAAAGTCAAGGCGATGCCTTCCATTTCAAACAAGCGAACATATTGCTTAATGACTGAGTTTTTTGGCACTGTTAAAATACTTCGTAGCGTTTCTGCATCTAAAGGGTTTAAGTGTGTAACTACTGGCAATCGACCTAATAATTCTGGTATTAAACCAAAGCTTTTTAAGTCTTGCGCTGTGATAAATTGGAGCAAGTTTTTACGTTGGTAATCTTGCATCTCTTTATTTACATTAAATCCAATGGCATTGGTATTTACCCTACGCGCAATCACTTTATCAATACCATCAAATGCACCCCCACAGATAAATAAGATATTTTTAGTATCTAACTTAATCATCTTTTGGTCTGGATGTTTTCTACCGCCCTGAGGTGGTACTAGCACTTCTGTACCTTCCAGCATTTTCAATAGCCCTTGCTGTACACCTTCGCCGCTTACATCTCTTGTAATAGATGGGTTATCGCCTTTACGGGCAATTTTATCAATTTCATCTACATATACAATACCACGCTCGGCTGCTTGCACATCGTAATTACAGTTTTGTAGTAATCGCGTTAGCATACTTTCAACATCTTCACCTACATAACCCGCTTCTGTAAATACGGTAGCATCTACAATCGCAAATGGTACATTTAATAAACGGGCAATGGTTTTAGCTATTAACGTTTTACCAGTACCTGTTTCGCCCACCATTACAATATTACTTTTCTCTATCTCAACATCGTCTTGTACGTGCTTTTGATTTACACGTTTAAAGTGATTGTACACTGCTACGGTAATTACCTTCTTCGCATCGTCTTGCCCTATGATATATTGATCTAAAAAGCTTTTAATTTCAGCAGGCTTGCGAACATTTAGTTTTAAACTACTTGCAGGTTGTACAGTTGCAGTAGCCGTAGCCGCAGGCTCACGATTTAGCCCTAATTCTTGTGCAATAATATCTTCAGCATGCTCTACACAATTTTCACAAATATGGCCTTCTTGCCCAGCAATTAATATTTTAACCTCATCTCTGCCACGACCACAGAAAGAACAATGCAGATGATTTTGCTTTGCCATTTAATTTTTATTTTTAAAAGTCACTTAAAAACTAGCCAGATATACTACTACGAGGCATTTAAACAAAAATACACTCTCTGTCTTGTTTAAGAAAGTGTATTTCTGCGTATTTACTATTTTTTGATAGAATTATAATTTATCTAACACATGGTCTACTATGCCATAAACTTTCGCTTCATCGGCATTCATCCAATAGTCACGGTCAAAATCTTTCATAATTTGTTCCACAGTTTTACCGCAGTTTTCAGCTAAAATTTTAGCCCCAATTTCTTTGGTTTTTCTAATTTGTTCAGCTTGAATTTCAATATCTGCCTGCGTTGCTTGAAAATAACCACCAATACTTGGTTGATGAATCATCACTTCGCCATGCGGATAAATGTAGCGCTTACCTTTAGTACCAACACTCAACAAAATAGAGCCCATACTAGCCGCCAAACCCATACAAATGGTACTTACAGGGCTACTAATTAGTTTAATAGTATCGTACAAAACCATTCCACTTGTAACCACACCACCTGGGCTATTGATATATAGTTTTATCTCCTCACCCGGTTTGTCAGCATCAAGCAATAACAGTTTAGACACTGCATCTCTCACAGTTTTATCGTCTACAACACCCCAAAAATAAATAGCACGTTTTTCAAAAAACATTTTTTCCATTTTCTTCATCATCACCGGCCCTACTTGTTCGGATGGTCTTTCTTCTTTCGGTTTCTCATCTTCCTCATCTTCCATCAAATATGGATTTACGATATATTTAGATTGTATCATATTTTATAATTTTTTACCTAAACAAAGGTTTTTAAAAGATTATTTTGTAACCAGCTTTTGTTTTTCAGTTTGGCTGTAGTTGCGTCGCACACTTATACGTTTGTACTTTTCTCAACTTTTTCCGAAGCATATTTTTTCAACCGCAAAGAACACGAAGTTTTTCACAAAGTACACAAAGCCAGTTTCTTATGCCTTTTTGCCTTATGCCTTTTGCCTCATTATTATCCTTGCAATGCAGCAGCTTTTCTCGGATTAGTAAATAACACCTCATCTACTAAGCCAAATTCTTTGGCTTCAATAGCTGTTAACCAATAGTCACGATCGCTATGTTTTGCAATTTCATCCATTGTTTTACCGGTATGCAATGCAGTAATTTCGTACAACTCATGCTTTAATTTCTTAATTTCACGAGCAGTAATTTCAATATCTGTTGCTTGACCACCAATAGCACCACTTGGTTGATGCATCATCACACGGCTGTGTTTTAATGCCGTACGCTTGCCTTTTACACCAGCACACAACAATACTTGTCCCATGCTTGCTGCAATACCAGTACAAATCGTACTTACATCTGGGCTTATGAACTGCATCGTATCATAAACGCCTAAACCAGCATAAACGCTGCCTCCCGGGCTATTAATATACATTTGAATATCACGCGTTCTATCTACACTTTCCATAAATAGTAACTGTGCAGTAATGATATTGGCCACATAATCATTAATTCCTTCACCCAAAAATATAATTCTATCCATCATTAATCGGCTAAAAACATCCATCTGTGCAATGTTTAATGGACGTTCTTCAATAATGTATGGTGTAAGGCTGGTTGGGTTAAAGTGTGCCTGATAATTGTGTAATGTGGCGCTACTAATACCCTGATCTTTCACGGCATATTTTTCAAATTCTTTTCCAAAATTCATCTGTTTCTATTTATAGTTTTCAATGACCAGATAGTATATCCTTTGCGAGATATTTCATCCGTATCTATTTTTGCGTTGAAGTTATGAGATTTGATGTTTCAAATATTATGCGATTATTTTTTTACAGACAACTTGGCGTAATAAACTCCACAGAACACATATTATCGTGATTTTGAACATACAATTGCGCTATAAAAACAAAAAAGCTCACAGACAATATTGCCGTGAGCTTACTATTTTATCCTTATCCTTCTTTGCGAGAACTTTTATTTAAATTAATGGTGATGGTGCAATTTTTTAGCAAAATCTTCTGCGCTAATAGCTTCTTCGGTAGCTGCAACACTGGTTTCTAAGCTTGCAAAAATCTTTTCGGTGCTAATACGTTGGTAGCTATCTTCTACAAACTTTTTGTCTTGCATCATGCGGTTAGCATAATCATCAACCCACTGGTTGTTGTCGCCCATCATATTCATTTGCCCACCCATATATTGAAACAATTGCATTTTAGCAAATTCTTTAATATCATCTGGCAATACCTCAATTTTATTGTCTTCAGCAATTTTAGAACTAATCAAAGTCCATTTCAATTGATTTTTAAAACTTGGGTATTCAGCTTCAACTTCCTCATCAGTTTTGGCTTTTTCGCCACCTACTTTTAACCAACGTCTTAAGAAGGTTTCAGGAAATTGCATATCTGTATTATCCAATAATCTATGATAAATTTGATCGCTTATTTGGTTGCGACTTTGTGCATCGTAATAAACAGCAATATCTTCTTTTACAGCAGCACGTAATTCTTCTTCAGTTTTAATTTCTTTAGAAGGGTAAGCGGCAGCAAAAAACTCATCATTCATGTCAGCTTTTTCTACAAAGCCAATTTTAGTGATGGTCATTTTAAAGTTTTTATCAGCACTAGCAGCTTCATTTATATCTAATCCTAGATCTTCTAAAATTGCAGCACGTTCTGTATCACCAAAGGCTGTAGCTAAATGCACGTCTATAACGTCATTTACTTTTAAGCCTAAAACATTTTTCTTAAAGTCTTCGGTAAAATATTTTACTAAAACGCTATTGGCCTTATTTATGCCGCCTTCTGGCACATTACCTTCCGCATCTACTTCTGTAAATGTTACATTTAAAACCTCTTCGTCACCAGATACTATTTCTGGTTCAGTCATTTTGCCAAAACGTGTTTGTAAACGAGCCACTTCGTCGTTTATCATCTCGTCAGTAATCTCAATTTTATATTTGGTAACATTAATACCGCTAAGGTTTAAATCAAATGTTGGTTTCAAACCAATTTCAAATTCAAACGAATAATCTTTTGGGCTATTACAGTCCAAGATTCTAGTGTCATTGATTATAGGTAATGGCTGTGCAAAAATTTCCAACTTTTCTACAAACAAGTAACTAGCCATTTGCTTTTCTACAGTTTTCAAAACTTCATCTTGAAAAACGTTAGCTCCGTACATTTTACGAATTAGGCCAGAAGGAATCATCCCTTTTCTGAACCCTGGAATATTTGCCGTTTTGGCGTATTGCTTTAAATTTTTGTCAAATGCTGGTAAATAATCGTTTGTGGTTACTATAACTGTTAGCTTATCTGTAAGCAAACCCACATTTTCTCTTGTAACTTTTGCCATTTTAAAAGCACCTTCGTAGTTGAAGGATTTTTTTAATAGTTAATAAAAAAAGCCCCTATTGATGGGGCTTTTGTTGTGCGGATGATAGGGGTCGAACCTACATGCCTCGCGGCGCTAGATCCTAAGTCTAGTGCGTCTGCCAATTTCGCCACATCCGCAATCGGGGCTGCAAATGTATGAGATTGATATCAAATTACGAATTTGTAGAAAAATATTTTTTTAGAAGAATTTCAAACAGTACGAAAAATCATTTCTTTCATTCCAATCATATCAATCAGTTGTCAATATTGCTCGTACACTTTGGTTAAAAACTGCTCAACACCACGCCTTATAGCCGTTGCAGAGGTTTGATGATTATTCACCAATACTGAAAACACCAAAGTTTTACCCTGCTTGGTAACTAAATAGCCACTTAAAGCCACCTGACCGCTAAGCGTACCAGTTTTGGCAAATATGCTACCTGATAAATTTTTATAAAAATTGTTTAAAGTGCCTTTGTTGCCTGTGGGCAAAATGGTAGTAATGCGCTGCCAACTGAAATCAGCTTTCATTTTGGTAAGCACCCATACAAAATCTTGTGGGGTAATTAAATTGTACCTGCTTAAGCCGCTGCCATCTACCCAACGAGGCTTTTGCGGCAAGCCTTTAAAATCTGTTTTTAATAAGGTATCAATAATTTGTTCATCATTCATTACACCCAATTTCTCGTTACTTACCATTAGCAATGTTTGCTCTGCAAAAAAATTATCGCTGTTGTGCATCATGGGTTTTAAGAGCGAATCTGTTGGTTGTGAGTGGATGATGGAATATTTGTCGCCTTGTTTCAGCTGCAAATCCAAAACCTTTGTGATAAGCTTAAATGAATATGAATTAATTTCTTCTTTCTTTGACTTTAGATAGCTGATGTAATCTTTATTCTCGATATTTTCTTTTTCCTTTTTTGCAATTTCTAAAAGACTATCTCTTTGAAACAAGTAATTTTCAATGGTGTCTTTTAGCAAAATCATCGAAAAACTAGCGCTAGTTATAAAAGGAATTTCTTGCTTAACGAAAGCAGAACTGTTTTCATCTAAAATAATTGAATTACTGTCTTGCTGTCTTCGTAAAGCGAATTTTCTATTTCTGTTTACTAAAGCACTGAACAAGAATTTGTTATTAAAGTATTGGGGCGTTACGTTCAGATTATGTAATGTAGTCACTTTTCCATCATAACCAATTCGCAAAGAATCATCCTTCAAGCTTATTGCAACTAAATTATTGTATAGAGGAAACATGCTTCTTTCTTGTGCGTAGGAAGAATTATAATCATCCCAAGCCCAGCCTTTCCCAAACGATTTACTTTGCCAAATTTTATTAACCGAATCACCTAATATATAAATCGATTTAAAGTCTCTTATGTAATTATACACAGGTTGATTTTTGAAATCTTGATGTAAAAATGTAGGATCAGCAGTTGGCAGTAATTCCAAACCACCATATTTATCAATACTATATTTTGCACCCACCAAACTATCGCCCAAATTTTTCATGGC
>JAYWCY010000411.1:0-3284 GCA_043780175.1 Chitinophagales bacterium | reverse complement strand
CCAATTTCTGCAACCACAACAGCTACTTTTTATTCTCAGCCAAGCGATTTTATTCAGGCTTCTAACGCAATTTATAACGATTTAAGAGGCTATCCTGATAGACAATTAAATTTATCCGAAACACGCTCTGATAATTTATATGCCGTATCTGATGGGGGAGTTCGTGATTGGGAAGGTATTAATGATTTCTTTAGTACGATATCCTCAAATGTTTATGTATCTGAGGCATGGAATGCGAATTTCAATGGTATTTTTAGAGCTAATACCTTATTGGATCAATTAGCTAAAAACGGTAGTGTAATTACCGATGCTGCCTTAAAAACAAGATTAGAAGCAGAAGCAAAATTTTTAAGGGCATTCTTTTATTTTGATTTAGTACGATGGTTTGGGAAAGTGCCAATTATTGATCATCCAGTAACTGCTAATGAAGCATTATCAATCAAGAGAAGTGCGGTTGCAGATGTGTACACGCTAATACTCTCTGACCTGCAATTTGCAGCCACTAATCTGCCTGCATCTTATGCAGCAGCAGATTTGGGACGACCAACAAAGTATGCTGCTAAATCAACCCTAGCGTTAGTTTATATGACCCGTTCAGCACCAACTTATGGTATTGAAGGTCCCGGATTAGGTTTAAACGAATGGGGTACGGCTGTTGGGCTATTAAATGAGATTATTGCCAGTAATAAATACGCATTTTTGCCTAGTTATAATAGTATTTTTTCTTTTACTAATGAAAACAACGCAGAAGTTGTTTTTGATGTACAATATGCCACTGGTTTAAGTCCTGTAGTAGGTGGTACATTTCCTTGGGTATTGGTACCAGATACTTGGTTTCAATCACTTGGTAAACCTGTACAAGGTGGATTAACTATTAGACCAGTATCTGTTGATCTTCTAAATGCTTATGCAGCAACAGATACCCGAAAAGCATTCTCTATACAGTCTGGCTATGTGTATAATGGTGTATCCGAGACGCGGTCATTTTTTAAGAAATATGTCGATTTAACAAAAGTGCCAGCTAATAGAGTTGATTGGCCAATTAACTTTATTGTATCAAGATATACTGATATTTTAATGCTAAAGGCAGAGTGTATTTTACACGGTGCAACTGCTGGTGGTACTCAGTTAGACGTAGATGCAATAGTAAACCAAGTAAGGGCGAGAGCGGGGTTATCGGTACCATTGGTAAATGTCACGTTGCAACAATTATTTGACGAAAGAAGGAAGGAATTTGCTGCTGAAGGTACGCGCTGGCACGATTTAGTACGCTCTGGTAATATTGTTTCAACTATCAATAATTGGATGATGCTTGAAGATGTTTCTCATGCTATGAAGCCAATGCTAGATAAATTCATTATTTATCCAGTACCGCAAGCAGAATTGGATGCTGCGCCAGGATTATATACACAAAATACTGGCTATAACTAATAAGGATTAAAATAATTTCAAACCTCCTATATTTAATTGTAGGAGGTTTTTTTATAACTGAAGTTTTAAGGTTTTTAGTGGTAAAATATAATCGATAACAGGACAGTGCAGGATAGACGAATTTCCTCAACCTTTAACTTTGTATTGATTGTAACTTATTGCTTGATCGTATAGAAACTAACGCCTTGACCCACCTAGTAAAAAAAAATAGGAATACCTATTCTAATATTTGTATTAAGTTATCTATACAAATAGCTTTCTGCCTAAACCCCACCCAGCGTTTTTATTTAAAACATTTACTCACAATTTATTTTTAAAACACTGCCATTAAACCGATTGCGTATGACGAAAAAACTGTAAGTACAAAATTTCCATTGAATTCTATTCTAAATTATTTACAAAATTGATTGCCAAATGAAAAAAAATTATTCATTAATTAAGGGCTTGTTTTTTACATGCGCCTGTTTATTTGCTGTTTTCCAGCAAAACCTCTTAGCACAAAGTACAACTTCACACAACGTTACTGGAACTGTAACAAACGAAAAAGGAGAGTTTTTACAAGGGGTTACGGTTGAGTTAAAAAACACAAAAACAAAAACTGTTACGGATGCATCGGGTAAATTCAGCATTACCATAAAAGTTAAAAATGCGCAACTTATATTTACAAGTGTTGGATTTACAGACAAAGATGTAGCGGTTAACGAGTCCTCATCTAATATCAGTGTTACATTAACAACAGATACCAAATCATTAGAAGATGTTGTAGTAATAGGGTATGCTACTGTGAAAAAAAGAGATGTAACAGGTTCTGTATCTGGCATCAATCAAGCCGATATTAAATCTCGCCCTGTAAGTAATGCATTAGAAGCCATGCAGGGTAAAGTTGCTGGCGTTGATATTACATCTAACGAGCGTCCAGGCCAAATTGGAAGTATTAATATTAGAGGTGTACGTTCTTTAACTGCGTCTAACTCACCACTTTTTGTAGTAGATGGTATTCCATTATCTACAGGCGGGATAGAAAATATTAACCCTAATGATATTGAATCTATTGACATTTTAAAAGATGCATCGGCTACAGCCATTTATGGTTCACGGGGTGCAAATGGCGTTGTAATTGTTACCACAAAACAAGGTAAAAATGGTAAAACTACTTTAAGCTACAACAGTTCTATTACTTTCGAAAATCTGAAGGATTTAAATCAAACAATGAATGCTTCTGAATACATTGATTTTCGTCGTTGGGCATATTATTATTCTAATCCAAACTCATTTCCAAGAGGTGATCAACCTACAATTGCAAATGATAGTAAAATCTTTTTAGCAACCAGCGATCCTTCAGCTTGGGGCAATATTAGCAAAGGTTGGGCAACAGGTACTTGGGATGGATCAAAAGTGGTATCTACCGACTGGAAAGGCTTAGTAAAGCAACAAGGGATTACCAACAACCAATCAATAAGCGTAAGCGGTGGTTCTGATAAAATAAAAGCATACGGTTCTTTTGGTTACTTAAACAATAAAGGAACCTCAATTGGTCAAGAGTATAAGAGGTACACAGGTAAATCAAGTATAGATATTGCAGCAACAAAATGGTTTTCCATGGGTAGCAATATTAGTGTAACCTATAGTATACAAGAATTTGGTCAATCTCAAACTAATAATGGCACTATTGGAACTCCAGCTGGTGGTGTATATGAATCTGCAAGATCTTTATTTGCATATGCTGTTCCTTACGATTCTTTAGGTAATAGAATTCTGTACCCAGGCGGCGATCCTGCATTTAAAAATATTGTAAATGAATGGAATTATACCAAAGATCAACGGACAACACTTAGGGCTTTTGGTAGCTTTTA
>JAYWCY010000410.1:0-4826 GCA_043780175.1 Chitinophagales bacterium | reverse complement strand
ATAGTTTGTGCACTACCACCAGTTACTGCTCCAGATGAAGGTGTGATAGTCGGGGCTAGCACCCATGAAAAATTTGTATTTGGTGGAAATGCGCTTATGGGAAAATTGAAAGGTTGATTGCTACAACTGACTGTATTTTGCTGATTGGTAACACTTGATGTGGGATTTAGTACTACTGTTACTGGAAAAGTAGGTCCAGGACAACTTAATGAGCCTGTTACTGCAATTGGTGTTACGGTATAACTCAAAGTTACAGGTGAGGTTCTACTAATAGGATTATTAGTGAGCGTTTGCCCCATCACAGTTACTTGAGTAGTTTGAGCAGAAGCACCAGTTACCGATCCATTGCCTGTACTAATAGATGGTGATGTCCAAGTATAGCGCGTATCAGCAGGTATCGCATCTGAAATTGGAACTGTAAAAGCCGATCCACTACAAAGCGTTACCTCTTTTGCTGCTATTGTAGCCGTGGGATTTATGGTAGCAGCAATTACCTGTGTCGTTGCACATCGCCCTAAAGCATAATTTAAAGTATAAAAATAATACGCTAATACAGGTGTAGTTGTGGTATTATTTAAAACCTCATTAATAGTATTACTCGTGCCACTATTCACACCTTGACTAATGCCATTTACAATAGGTCTGGTCCATGCAAATGTTACCCCAGTAGATGGGTTTGCTACTGCATTAAATACCAACGAACCGCCACTGCAGCGTGGTACAACAGATGCACTATTACTAATTACTGGGGCTGTACCTAAAGATGGATTGATAGTAACTGCAAAACTAAATGATGGGTTAGCACAACCACCAACAACTGGTGTAACGGTATAGTTGGCTGTTCCAGAAGTACCAATTAAACCTGTATAATTTAAAGGTTGTACAATATAAGGCTGAGGAGTGGATTGAGCTGCTCCGCCTGTTACACTTGTGGACATAATTGGTACAGACCAAGTGTATTGTGTATTAGCTGGCACACCACTGATAGCAGTATAAAAATTAGAGCCACTGCAAATTACGGGTGCGATACCACTTGCATCCACAAACATTGCAGTAGGGTTTACACTAACAGTAAGTGTAAATGGATTGCCATTACTGGGCGTTACGGCATAAATAACAGTACCAACACTATTGCCACTAATGCCAAGTGTTTGATTAAGTACGATGTTACCCATACTCTCATTAGTATTGCCAGTAATATTCCCGTTTACAGTAGATGTCCATTTAAATAATGTGCCACTTGGTAAATTAACGTCACTATTGGTAATCGTTATAGAACTACCACTACATACCGACCGAGTTATATTTGTTTGCGAGAAAGAAACAAAAGATTGTGTTATGCACAGCAGTAAAATCAATATTCTTCTCATAAGGCTAAAGGGCTGCAATCATTGGGAAAATGAAAAGTTAAGGGGTTAAATATTAATTTATACCAGAAGGCTTTTAAATTAATGCTATTTTAAGTATTAATTTATTTGGTATAAGATTGGTGGTATAATTATTTATAATCCAATTCCCACCTAATATTTTTGTATATATTACTTAAAGAAAGCGTATTTGGGGTTGTTATTACTTGATCAATGCGTTAATAGTATTTAAATAAAGAAGGACATATACATAAGATATGCCTTATTCTTGCAGTACATTGCCACCCATTTGCATTTACCTGCAGTGATTTATGGCAATAATTCCCAATGTTTTGTGTATCCGATTCCTTGTTCAAAAATTATGATTTTTACACGTTTATAGCCGAAAAGCGGTTAAAAAAAATGCAGATCACTAGCTAAATTATGTTATTCCACTAACCCTTGTCAATAGAGAGAATCGTTTGTAAAAGCACATTAGCGCCATTCGATACATTTGTTGAAGTTGAAAATTCTTTGGGTGAATGACTGATGCCACCAACGCTAGGTATAAATATCATGGCTACCGGTGCAATCTTAGCTATTTCCTGCGAATCATGCCCAGCACCGCTTTGCATTAACTTGGTACTAAGGCCCAGCTCTTTTGCTGATTGGTTAATAGCTTGTTGCAATGCTTTATCAGTCAATGCTGGAATGGAAGCATTGGCCTGACGTTCAAAACTAATTTTTGTTTTAGAATCATTTGCAATCGTTGCTGCACGTTTTTCCATTTGAGTAAAGAGCATCTCAATTTTATCGCTTGATAAATCACGAATCTCTAACCCCAAATCTACTTTGCCCGGAATTACATTGTAAGCACCCGGTTGAATGGTCATTTTTCCAACAGTTGCTACATGGTTACCTTTCACGCTGTTGGCAACTTCATTTACAGCGATGATGAATTTAGAAGCTGCTAACAAAGCATCCTGTCGCATATGCATGGGTGTAGTGCCTGCGTGGTTGGCAAATCCTTCTACCGATACAATCCAATGCTCAATACCCACAATACCTTCTACCACACCAATTTGTATGTTTTCTTTTTCTAAAATACCGCCCTGCTCTATGTGTAATTCAATCCATGCATGGATGTCGCCTTTTTTTCGGACACAAGATGCAATATGATCAGGGTTGCCGCCAATGGCTTTTATACCTTCTGCCATGGTTAATCCGCTCTGACTTTTTTGTTGAAGACCTTTTGCAGTTAAATGACCAGCCATGGCCATACTTCCTATAGTGCCACCTTCTTCATTTGAAAAAATGATAACCTCTAAAGGGTGCTCTGTAATAACGTTATGCTCATTCAGCACTTCTATGACTTCCAATGCGCCAATAGATCCTAATGGGCCATCGTAATTACCACCATCTGGTACCATATCAATGTGAGAACCAAATGCGATGGGTTTGAGTGATGCATTTTTACCTTTGCGTTTACCAATAATGTTGCCTGCGGAATCAATGGTTGGCTCAAGCCCTGCTTTTTTCATTAGTTCCATAAACCAAGCTCTTCCTTCTATATCGCCTTTTGTGTAGGCAACTCTATAGCCACGTCCCTTATCATCCCTGCCAAATTTTGATAGTTCTATAATCCGATTCCCAATGCGTAGTTCGTTTACTTTAAGGTTATTGCCAAATGCCAAGCCCTTACTATCTGCTTTCATTACGCCAAAGGCACTTGCCCCTAAAACTGTCAAAGATGCGTTTTTAATAAAAGTGCTTCTTTTCATTATTGTTTAATTAATACATGATTTGGTTAACAATGTTTTGTTAGGGTTATCCATATAACTTTTACGCCACTGGTCATATAAATATAGATACCTATTCCATTAAATTTGATAGCTTGATAGGCGTCACTACTTTAGATAGGTATTTATCCAATTCACCCATAGTCTGTCTCTTTCCATTTGTGTTATAGGGTCGCTAGCATTGTGGGCAGCTATTGGCCACCCTATAAATTTGGTGACTGTACCATTATCTATCAACGTATGATATAATTTATAGGATTGTGTAATTGGTACTCTTGGGTCTGCAGTGTTTGCTAAAATTAGTGTAGGCGCCTTTATGTTTTTAGCCTCAGTAATAGGTGATTGTGCAATGTATTTTTTTAAGTTATCACCTACCCATGGCGAACCACCTATTGCCGCTGCACGGCCCACATTGGCATCCCCTAAATCATATTGATCAACCCAATCGGTGACAGCTGCCCCCGCTACTGCTGCTTTCCAACCACCATAATGCCCAGCCAACCAAACCGTCATATAGCCGCCATACGACCAGCCACTAACAGCAATTTTATCCTTATCAATCATACCGGTAGCTGTTAGTTGTTCTAATCCTGCCATCACATCACGACCTGGCCCCGCTCCAGCATCTTGCACAATTGCATATTTATAATCAGCACCCAAATTATCACTCCCTCTATAATTGGGCTCAAATACAAAATAACCTTCGTTAGCCAATATTTGTGAGAATCTTGAAAACTGCTCTACTGATGCCGCACTAGGTCCGCCATGAATGACTAATACCAATGGATATTTTTTACCTTTTTCATAGTTGGCAGGATAAGTGATGATACCGCAATGTTTCCAGCCGTCATTTTCCCATTTGATGGTTTCTGTTTTACCCAATGTCAGCTTACTTACTTCACTGTTATAATCTGTTAGTTGCACAGGTTTTGAAGTAGTTGATGCCATCATATAAAGTTCCACAGGTTTATTGGGTTCAGTACCTGTAAAAGTAATAGCGCCGGTTTTACTTATAGTTGCATCCATCCAAAACCCCCAAGATGGAGATACACTACCTAGGTCGATAGGGATTGTTTTACCGTCTAAATTCATGCGCCACATAGATGTTTTGTTATCATTATGCCCGCCTATCAATAAGCTGTTATTGTCGGGCATCCAAGCAGAGAGATATAAATCTCTATTGAGTTGGGTAGAAATCGGTTTGCCTTCATTGCCAGTTGCATTGGCTAACCATAATTCATTGATACTCTCATTGATACCTGCTTTTTTATACCAATAAACAATTTTATTGCCATCTGGAGAAAAATTAGGGTAGGCTTCTAATTTTGTTCTAGTAGTTAATGGATTATAACTCCCATCTGCAACGTTGAGTATTTGGATGGTTTTTTTCTGCCCATCACCAGAATAGGCCGAAGCAACTTTTACAAATAAGATGGTTTTTCCATCGGCTGACCATGAGAATGGGGAAGAGGGGGCACTCGGTGGAATAACAAGCGGCAAACTCCAATCGCCATCTGTTAATCTTTTATTGTCGCCTGTATTGGTATTTACCAACCAAACATGGGCTGGCAAAGGCTGGCTACCAATAAACATATCGTTGTTGGTTATTTCAAAAGCGGTAAAGCCTTTGTCAATTTCCTGCTTGTTTTTGGGTTCATTGAGTGCGGCATAAGCGATAGTT
>JAYWCY010000409.1:0-3405 GCA_043780175.1 Chitinophagales bacterium | reverse complement strand
AATTTCAACTATTTCTAAAAATACAGCTTTGTGAATCCCAGTTGCTCTTTTGAATAAGCCAGCTGAGTAGCTTGACATATCTGACCAAAACATAGTTTCATTTTAGCTATAAAACGAAAAAAACTAGGTTATCGTATCTCAAAACTAATTGTCGAAGAGGTCTAATTGCAATACCAAGTATTCTATTATGATTCTTTGTTACCATAATAAGCTAATTAACGCTGAGTTATCTGGCACAAAAGTATTAGCTATTTTCAGCCTACAATTGTTTTTCCACAAAAAAGCAACCGATTGCAATTTTAAAAAATACACTTTATATTTGCTCTGAAGTGGCACAGAAAATATTGCCTTTATGTGCGCCGCTAAAACGATTTTTGGATTAATTTTTACATCAGATTTACGCTATAAATTGTATTGAATGATACCTATCTTTTCGAAAAATATTATACGCAATATTTTTTTTGTATGCAGTATACTGCCATGTAATTATAATTTTGCACAGCCTAAATTGTACAGCAATGAATTTGCTTTAGCAGATGTACAATTACTTGATGGACCCTTTAAACACGCCCGTGATCTTAATATTCAAACGCTATTAAAATATGATGTTGACCGTTTGCTTGCTGGTTATAGAAAGGAAGCAGGGTTGCCCGCAAAAGCCAAAACATATCCCAACTGGGATGGCTTAGATGGTCACGTTGGTGGGCATTATTTATCGGCTTTAGCCATGAACTATGCTGCTACAAATAATGCAGAATGTAAAAAGCGTATGGATTACATGCTGGCAGAGTTGCAAGCTTGTCAAAATGCAAATACCCAAAATCACTCAAATTGGGGCATAGGATACGTTGGTGCTGTACCTAATAGTGCTAAAATATGGAGCACTTTACAAAAAGGCGATTTTACCGCATTTCGTGCTGCGTGGGTACCTTACTACAATGTACATAAAATGTATGCTGGGCTGAGAGATGCTTGGTTGTACACTGGTAACGAAACCGCAAAAATCATTTTCTTACAGTTTTGTGGTTGGGCGATTAATAATACGGCGTCGCTTACCGATGCACAAATGCAAACATTATTGGATACAGAGCAGGGTGGCATGAATGAAATTTTTGCTGATGCTTACCAAATGACGAACGATAAAAAATATCTGGTAACGGCAAAACGCTTTTCGCACAATATGTTACTAGATGCTATGTCTGTTGGCAATGATAATCTAGATAATAAACATGCCAATACACAAGTGCCTAAAGCCATTGGCTTTGAGCGGATTGCTGAAGTTTCTCAAGATGAAAAATATGCAAAAGCAGGCAACTTTTTTTGGCAAACAGTTACTACCAATCGTAGCTTAGCATTTGGTGGCAATAGCCGAAGAGAATTTTTTAATGCTGCATCTGCTGCTACCGATTTTATAAACGATGTTGAAGGACCCGAATCTTGCAATTCGTACAATATGCTAAAGTTGACTGAAGACTTGTTTAGAACCAATCCATCTGCAAATTATAGTGACTATTACGAACGTACTTTATACAATCATATTCTGTCTACACAACATCCAGAACATGGTGGCTACGTGTATTTCACGCCTGTTCGTCCACACCACTACAGGGTTTATTCTGAACCTAATGAAGGTATGTGGTGCTGCGTAGGTAGTGGCATGGAAAATCATGGTAAATACAACCAATTTATTTATACACACCAACATGACTCTTTGTTTCTTAATTTATTTATTGCTTCGCAACTTAATTGGAAAGAAAAAGGAATAACGCTAAAACAAGAAACGAATTTTCCTTACAACGAGCAAACAAAACTGACGGTTACTTCTGGCAGTTCTCGTTTTAAATTAATGGTGCGCTATCCATATTGGGTAACAGAAGACGGCTTAAAAATTACAGTAAATGGTAAACCAGTTGCATATGAAGCAAAGCCTTCATCGTATATTGCTGTAGATAGATTATGGAAAAAAGGTGATATAGTAAACATACAATTACTCATGCATAATACCATCGTACAATTGCCAAATGTGCCAGATTATATTGCACTTATGCATGGCCCAATTTTATTGGGTGCAAAAACTGGTACAGAAGATTTAGATGGTTTGGTAGCTAACGATAGCCGTTGGGGGCATATTGCAGGCGGCAGAAAAATACCATTAGATAAAGCACCAACTATTATTACAGATAATATTGCATCTATTGCCAATCAATTAACACCTATTAGTGGCAAACCACTCACTTTTACCGCTTCGCAAATAAAAATGGTCAACGCTCAAAATTTTGTGTTTGAGCCTTTTTATAAAATTCATGATGCCAGGTATATGTTGTATTGGAAAGCGTTAAGCAATTCGCAATATCGTGCTTATCAAGATTCTATTGCCATCGTAGAAAAAGAAAATCAAGCCTTGCAAAAGCGTACGGTAGATTTTGTGGCACTTGGCGAGCAACAACCAGAAGCAGATCATTTTATACAAAAACAAAATTCTAATACAGGCAATAATCAAGATGAATTTTGGCGTGATGCTCGTGGCGATGGCTATTTCAGTTATAGTTTAAACACTAATAAAGAAACGGATTTAAGCCTAATGATTAGATATTGGGGCAATGAAAGAGGTAATAGAAAATTTGATATTTACATTGATGATGAAAAACTGGTATCAGAAAGCATTGGCAACAAATGGAACCAAACAAAATTTAAAAATGTTGAATATGCTATTCCAAATGCGATGATAAGCGGTAAAGACCATTTGCGAATTAAATTTCAGCCGCAACAAGGTGGTAATAATTCTGTTGGCCCAATTTACTATATGCGTTTGGTGAGGAAATAGTGCATAAACGAAATATGAAATCTAATTATAAGTAGAATTTTATTTTCGAAATAAAATAATGTTTTAAAAATTAAACACCGAAATATTGCTTTATGAAATTCTTGCCATCATTTTTACTTGCTCTTTGCAGTATTATTTTTTTATTGTCTGCAAATGCACAAGACATTAGAGTTGCCAGCCCTAACAAACAACTGAAAGTAACTATTGCTGTAACAGACGGCAAGCCGATGTATTCTGTTACGTATAATAATCAAATAATGCTTGAAAATTCGTCGCTAGGTTTAAAAACCAATGAAGGCGATTTTAGCACTGGTATTAAATTTTTAAGCCAAGAAGAAAGTACCATTAATAAAACATACGAGCAAGCAAAAATTAAAAAGTCCCAAATACATTATGTAGCCAATAAATTGACCTGCACGTTTGAAAACGCAAAGCAGCATAAAATAAAACTGGTGTTTCAAGTAAGTGATAATGATATTGCTTTTAGATACGAGTTGGCAACTATGGGTCAACGTTTTTCCTGCGTGATAGAAATAGAAGCTACAGGCTATAAATTTCCCACAACAACAACCACTTTTTTA
>JAYWCY010000408.1:0-3096 GCA_043780175.1 Chitinophagales bacterium | reverse complement strand
CTCTGTACTAAATGCGGTGGTTTTAAAAGGTACGGTCACGCTTTGCCATTGGTTTCTAAAAGTACCTACCATGCGAATATCGCCTTCAAATACACCAGCCAAAGCTGGGTTGCGAAGCAGTGGATTTTCATAAAATTGCGAAAAAGTAAGATCTTGACTATTGACCAAACTTACTATTAGCGTTAAAGTCAAGCTATATATAAAACGTTTCAACATCATTTTAATTTTTTTCAATCTCTCAACAGAAATATTGTTTTATCACTATCTTAATATCGCAACATTGCCTTTGTACACAAACGGTGTATCGTTTTCACAAACCACCTCACATGTATAAATATATACATCTGTATTAGCGGGCTTGCCTTGTATTAAACCATCCCAACCATACAGCCTATCATTCGGTACGAAGTTGGCTCGCTCAAATACCACTTGCCCCCACCGGTTATAGATTCTAAAGCTTTTTACCAATTTAATACCTTGACCACGTACCATCAACACTTCATTCACACCTGTACCCGTACCAGGCATAAACGCATTTGGTATAAATACCTGAGCGCTTTCGCAGAACACTTTTATACACACTGTATCGCTAGCAGCACAACCATAAATATTAGTGGCTGTTGCCGTATAACAAACATCATTTTTAGCAGTTGCTGTTACAGTTGGGCAAGTAGTACAATCTAAGTTGGCAGAAGGTGTCCAAAGCCATTTAGCAATAGGACCGTTGGTAAATTTAGGTGTGAAAGTATATGTAGATCCAGCGGCTAGCACTTGACTTTGACCAATTTTGACCACTGGATAATCGCCTACACCTATTATCACATTGGCGGTAGCGGTGAAACAATTGTACTGATCTGTACCAGTAACTTGATAATTAGTAGTAACAACTGGGCTAGCAATTGGATTTTGAATGTTAGGATTATTTAACCCTACACTTGGTGACCAAATATAAGAGAAAGCGCCAGATGCACCTAACTTGGCAGACTGACCAATGCAAATACTATCGCTTGGCGTAACAGATATGGTAAATGGCTGAGCCACAGTAACCACTACTGTATCGGTAGAAGTGCAACCAAAACCATTGGTAGAACTTACAACATAATTGGTAGTTACTGATGGAAATGCGGAAGGATTAGCACAATTGCTACAACTTAAATTGGTGGTAGGCGTCCATGTAAAGTTGCCACTACCTGATGCTAATAACTGTGTAGACTGACCTTTACAAATCGTTACGTCGGCAGATGCAACAACCGTTGGGCTAGGATTAATTGTGATAGTATTATAAGCCGTATCGTAACAACCATTAATAGTACCAACTACGAAAGTAGTTGTATAAGTACCTGCTGTTGGATATATATAAGTAGCTGAAGCACCAATGATATTTGTACCATTTGCCAATTTCCAAACTTTTAATATTACACTATCTGCCGAGGTAATATTGGCCATATAAGTAACTTTTTGGTTAGCACAGGCAAAAGCCGGCGCTTGTATCGTTGCATTTGGTTTGGTATTTATGGTAACAGGCAATTGTAAATTAGCAGTATCTGTACAACCACTTTTACCAGTTATGATTAATTGAACGGCGTAGGAATTAGCAACAGTATAAGTGTGCTGTACAGTTTGTGTAGTGCCTACTGCAGTTCCATCACCATAGTTCCACTGCCAGCTTTGGATACCATAGAATGCTCTTGACGTATCATTGAAGGAAATAGTAGCATTACCACAAACTTTTTGTTGGCTAATGGTAAAGCCAGCTTTTACATTATCAATCTTTATGGTATCTACACCTTGCAAAGTCACATAGCAACTAGCACCTGCTAACAATTGCACCGATGGCAAATAATTACCAGATTGTGTGTAAGTATGATTAACAATAGCATTGGTAGTTGTTAAGAAGGTTCCATCGCCAAAGTTGAAACGTAGTGAATCGATGTTCACTGCATTTACTTGAAACTGAACAGATTTCTTAGCACAAACAAATCCTTTATCATACACCCAAGTACCAGCGGGACCTTTTACAACGATTGTTTTAGAAGACTCATAAGTACAGCCACCAGCATTTACTGCTGTCATTTTTGCTGTAAATATGCCGCTAGTTATGTAAGTATGTTGTACCAAATCGCCAGTATCTTTTATACCATCACCATAATCCCATGTGGTAAATACAGATGGTACACTCAGGTTTGTAAATACTACTTTAAATGGCACACAGGTACTCACACTATCACTCACTTTAAAAGAGCCTGTTAGCTTGGCAACAACAGTAATAGTTGTAGCAGCACTATCTGTACAAGCGATACCACTGTATTGTATTACTGCCACCAAAGATGCTTTATAACTACCAACAGATTTATAAGTATAGGTTGGATTGGTTAATACGGAACCATTACCATCGCCATAACGCCAGGTATAGCCCGTAGCTGTATCTGTTTGATTTGTAAAATAAACAGTATCACCCAAGCAAGCTGTTAATGGGCTAGCCGTAAACTTAGTAAGTGGTTTTGCATACGCCTTAATTTGCAAGAAAGCACTTGTATCAGAACAGCCATTTGTAGCCGAAAGTTTTGTAGTATATGTACCTGCGGTTGTATAAGTATGAATAACTGTATCTATATTTTTAGTAGTGGTTAAAACATTACCATCGCCAAAATCCCAATTAAAAGATGTTGCACCACTTGTATTATTAATAAAATGTACTGCACTTGGTAAGCAGCTAACTGCATCGGTACCATTAACTGCGAAGTATAGCTTTATAGCATTTGGTGAAACAATAATGCTGTAAACTACTGTATCATTACCACATGAATTAATAGCAATTAATTTTACTTTAAATGTGTCTTGCTTACCAGTACTATAAGTGTGTTGTACAGTATTGGTACTATTTGTAGCGAATGTTGCAGAGCCATCGCCAAAATCCCAAATAAAGTTTAGGTTATTACCACGAGAATTATTACTAAACGTAATAGGTAAAGGCGAACAACCTACCGATTTATTTGGGGTAAATAAGGCTTGTGGTTTTGCTTTTACGCGTATTAATTTTGTAGTAGTTACTGTTTGGCAGGTACTAGAAGCAGAAAGGGTAACAGTGTACACACT
>JAYWCY010000407.1:0-21354 GCA_043780175.1 Chitinophagales bacterium | reverse complement strand
GACTTAGGTAAAGAAAAAGCCAATACTTTTTTCAAACAATTTAGAGTAACTGGTTGGGCAGTAAATCCTTCAGACGAAACACAAATACCCATCATTACCCCAGTTAATATTTTAAGTGGGCAAGCCATGGGGCATAATGAATATGGTAAACCAGCATTAGCATACTTAGGCTTAAAAGACTTATTGGGCGATGCATTATTTAAGAAATCTTTACAAGGTTTTATGGATAGATGGCATGGCAAACACCCAATTCCTTGGGATATGTTTAATAGTTTTTCTAACCTATCTGGCAAAGACCTAAGCTGGTATTTTAACAACTGGTTTTTTACCACCAATTATATGGATATAGCAGTAGATAACGTTACCGAGCATGCAAAAGGCTATACACTCAGCGTTAAAAATATTGGGGGGTTTGTAATCCCATTTGATGTATTGGTAACCTATGCCGATGGCACTACAGATACCCTGCACCAAACACCAGCCGTATGGGAGGCAAATCAACAACTAGCAACTATTAATCTTGCTACTAAAAAGAAAATTACTTACTTAAAACTAGATGGCGGTATTTATATGGATGCTGATGAAAAGAACAATACTTGGGGTACAGCTAAAGCTGCAAAGGCAACCGGCGTTGATGTTAATAAATACACAGGCATATATGCATCTGCAACAGTACCGCTTAAAATTACCATTACCGTGGAAGACAATACACTTTGGGCACAAGCTACTGGGCAAGAAAAATTCTCATTAAACGGTATCGAAAAAGATACGTTTAGTGCAACCATGGCGGGTATTACCTTGGTGTTTAATACCGATAAAAGCGAAATGACTTTAAAACAAGGTGGTGGTGTGTATGTATTTACTAAAGAAAAATAGTAGGTATCCAAATAGCTTTTAAATAGTACAAACTAAGAAGGTAAACGAATTAAAATATATTTTTAAATTTGGATATTTTACGTTCAAAGTACGCGCATAAGTCACCTTTTTTTATCTGGTTTGCCAAAGGCCAATCCGATAGCTATCAGATGGAAAAAATCCGTAGGATATTTTTTTCAAAAGATAAAAAGCAGTGACGCTGCAAGAAGGCAGCCTTCCGGCTGTAAGGCAAAAAGCTTAAAATTTACTACTTATGCAAGCTAATCATTCTGCTAAACTAAATTATAATTTAGATGCATTTGCCCTGATAAACTCGTTCTCGCCAATAAAATAAAACCAAACAAATAAAACCTTTAAGAATCCCCTAATAACCCCCAAAAACAAAACGGCTACCTTACAATAAGATAGCCGCTTGATATAGATAGTTAGAAAAAACCTATACAATTTCCCACACTTCTTTACCTCTTAACAAAGCATCCAAATTACCCTTTCCTTTGGTAGCAATGGTTTCTTCAATTTGTAAGCGTAATACATCTTCGTAGCAAGCTCTTTCAGTAGCGTAAAACACCCCGAATGGTCTAGGAAAATGCCCTTCAATTCTAGGGTCATCAAACATACGCACCAATATTTGCGCTTTATAAAAATCGTTCTCGTCATGAATCCACAAGTCATCTGTGCTAGCGCCTGCTTCAAGGTCTACAATCACTGGGCGTAAGCCATCTAGCTTAATACCCTTGTTTTTAGTAGCACCAAATATCAATGGCTGCCCATGTTCTAAGAAAATAACTTCGTTTAGCTTAGACCCCTTTTCAGTAAATACTTCAAATGCACCATCATTAAATATGTTGCAGTTTTGGTAAATCTCTAAAAAAGAAGCACCCTTATGCTGATGGCTTCTAGTAAGCATAGTTTGCAAATGTTTAGGATCACGATCCATACTACGTGCAATAAACGTAGCATCCGCACCCATAGCCAAAGCCATTGGGTTAAACGGATGGTCAATACTGCCAAGTGGAGTACTCTTTGTTACCTTATTTTCCTCGGAGGTAGGTGAATACTGCCCTTTGGTTAAACCATATATTTGATTATTAAACAATAAGATGTTTACATCAAAGTTTCTACGCAGCAAGTGAATGGTATGATTGCCACCAATGCTTAAGCCATCACCATCACCAGTTACAATCCATACGCTTAGCTCTGGTCTGGTAGCTTTAAGGCCACTAGCCACCGCAGTTGCACGCCCATGAATAGAGTGCATACCAAACGTATTCATATAATAAGGAAAGCGGCTGCTTCAACCAATACCACTGATAATTACAATATTCTCTTTAGGAACGCCAATAGTAGGCATCACTTTTTGCACCTGGGCTAGTATAGAATAATCGCCACAGCCAGGGCACCAACGCACTTCTTGATCGGTAGCAAAATCTTTTGCTGTCAACATTGGTGCTGTTAATGTATCTGTACTCATGTTGCAAAAGTATTTGAATGTGAAGCATCAACCAACTGAAATATTGTCTACTAATTAAGTCAGCTAATAATTTTTATGGAAATGGTAAATGAATCTGTTGTATTTTACAACCACTAAAACACGCGTATGAGACAATTGTTTATTTTATTAGGTGCCTATTTATGGGCTACCGCAGTACTTGCACAACACGGTACCGACAAGATGAAAGTTACCGACTTACTAAAGGTAAAAACGGCTAGCGGTATAGCCCTAAATAGTGATGGTAGTAAAGCGGCATTAACCCTTACAGTGATTGAGCCAGAAGCTGACAGTAAATTAGAGTTTAAATACGTGAATCATATTTATTTAATACCTACTGATGGCAGCGCAGCGCCTAAAGAATTAACGACTAAAGAAGGTGCTAGTCAGGCGGTTTTTAGTCCCGATGGGAAGCAACTAGCTTTTGTAAGAGCAGTAGACGGCAAACCACAAATATTTCTACTACCACTAGATGGTGGAGAGCCCCAACAATTAACAAAACATCTATATGGCGCAGGTACACCCAAATGGAGTGCAGATGGTAAGCAAATTCTATTTTCTGCCAGTATCTCACTAAAAGATTTACTAAAAGATTCCTTACTAAACCCAATGCATAGCTTGCCATTATGGCCCTACGAAAAGCCAGGCTTTATTAATAACGCTGAATTGTTACCCATCACAGCCAAGCCTAACCCTGATGGTAATATGCAGGAAATAAGGGCTTACCTTGAAAGTAACGTAACTGATAAAAAAGCGAAAGTTTTAGACAAACTCAACTTTCAGGAAGAAAGTACCACATCATCTGACATGAATTTTACCCACTACTTTATTACCAATGCAATGGCTGGCGCACCTATAAAAGCAGTAACGCATGGTTTTTATAGTTTTAGTAATGCGCAGTTTGTACCCAATAGTAACCGCATATTGTTAGACGCTAAAGTAGATGATACACAACATCCTGATAGGGCACTAGAAACCCAGATTTACTTTGTAAATAACGATGGTACTGGCCTTACCAAACTATTAGGTAAAAAAGACATGAGTTATAACAGCGTTACGGTTTCGGCTAGCGGTAAATGGGTAGCGTTTCAATACGGTAATACCGGCTTTATTAATGTACCAACTTTAGCTATTATGCCACTGAATGGCAGTGAGCAGCAAAAAATAGAGATTGTATTAGACAGAAACAAAGGTGGTATTACTTGGTCACCCGATGAGAAATATCTCTATTTTACGGCACAGAGTAATGGTGGTGTAGTCCTTTACAAAGCAGATATCAGTACTCAAAAACTAACCGCTTTAACAGATGTTAATAGTGGCATTAATAGTTTTGCGGTGACTAATAATAAATTGGTATACAGTAAAAATAACGTCAACAATCCAAGTGAAGTATTTGTAAGCGATGTAATGGCTGCTAATGCCAAACAAGTATCTGATTTTAACAGCGGTTGGGTACAAACTAAATACTTAAGCCAACCAGAGAAACATACGTTTACCAATAGCCATGGGATGGTAGTAGAATATTGGATCATGAAACCAACCAATTACGAAGCAGGCAAAAAATATCCGTTATTATTAGAAATTCATGGTGGGCCTACCGCCATGTGGGGGCCTGGCGAAGCGAGTATGTGGCACGAGTTTCAATACTTCTGCGCACAGGGGTATGGCGTAGTGTATAGCAATCCACGCGGTAGTGGCGGTTATGGTCTCAACTTTTTAAAAGATAATGTGAATGATTGGGGTACAGGGCCTACTAGCGATGTACTCACTGCTTTAGATAAAACTGTGGCAGAAGGCTGGGCAGATACGAGTCAATTAGTGGTTACTGGCGGCTCATATGCTGGTTATTTGGTTAGCTGGATTATTGCTCACGACCATCGCTTTAAAGCTGCTTGCAGCCAGCGTGGTGTATATGACCTGAGTACTTTTTTTGGTGAGGGTAATGCGTGGCGCTTAGTGCCCAACTATTTTGGTGGCTACCCTTGGGAAGATAAAGTAAAACCTATCCTAACAAGAGAAAGTCCTATTACATATGTTAAGGATATTGTTACGCCATACATCATGTTTCATGGCGAGAACGATTTACGCACTGGCGTAATACAAGGCGAAATGCTCTACAAAAGCCTTAAAGTATTAGGCAGACCAGTAGAATATGTGCGCCACCCAGGCGGTACGCATGAACTTACCAGAAGCGGCAACAACCGCCAACGGATAGACCAAATGCTTAGAACCTACGAGTTTTTTGAGCGTTGGTTGCATTAGTAGCAGTTATGCATCATAGTGAATTACAAATCTGCATTATTTTAATTCCCAAATATTGCAAAAAAGAATACAACATGAGTTTATTGAAAGCTGTGCTGCGGGGAATTTAAAAAACCTTATTTAAGTCTTCAATATTTAATTTGATGATAGAATTACAAAACAAGCTAGATATTCTTAAAAGTACTCTCACTAATGAACAGCAGAAGTTATTAAGCTTCAATTCTATTCAGAACTTCATATGGTCTTTTGATAAATTAAAGATTTATAAAACAGAAGTATATGTATTATTAGTAGAATACTTTGAGATTATAGAAAGCGAAAACTATTTTATAGACAAAAAAAATAATACGGTTATAGCGTTTGATTATGTTCTAAAAATTGGTATTTACTATACAAAGGAATTAGGGTTTAAAGTACAAATGAAACTACTGTATGCCTTTATGATAGGTATACATCTAGATGTTATACTGTTACTTACAGGAGTGCTTAAATTCTTTTACTATTTACCAGTTATTACGATTCTTTTACTTTCTAGATGGTGGTACTTAAAAGAATTTCATGAAAAGCGACATAATGTGCACGGAGTAAGATATTAAACATTTCGTAATATGCGCTCTATCAAGACATTCTTCAAGTCCATACCTAAGTATAAATAAAAGGGCATTCGCATCACCCTATTTAGTGGTAGAGACTCAACTCATATATTAATCATAATAAAAAAGCGACTAACCATAACAGGCAGTCGCTTTTTTATTATATATCTATTCCTTAGAAAGCGTATTTATTATCTGCTATCATTTTAGCTGCAATGCGTCTTCTGGCATCTTTACTGTTAAATGGTTCAGTTTTGGTAAAGCGTTTAAGGCCAATATGCATCATGCGTAATTCATCGCCTTCGGCAAAGCTATTTAAGGCGTCTTTACCAGCTTTATTGATTTTGTCAGCAGCATCATAAATATAAGTTCTTACAATATCTAACTGAATAGTTGTACCGGTTTCGCCATTCCTTTCAGCCAATTTTATTAAGCGCAACAAAGCACTCTCAGCATGAAAGGTTTCAATAGACATATCAGCAATATTCATCAGTATTTCTTGCTCTTTGTCCAGCGTCATCATTAGCTTTTGCACCGCAGCGCCTGCTACCATTAAAATGGCTTTTTTAAAGTTATTTATGTACTTAATTTCCTTTGCAAACGCACCATCATCTTCACTACCAAAATCTGGTATGCTCATCAGTTCTTTCTGCACATTCATCGCTGGCCCCATTAAGTCTAGCTTGCCTTTCATGGCACGTTTTAAAACCATGTCTACAGTTAGTAAACGGTTAATCTCATTCGTACCTTCGTAAATACGGTTAATGCGGCTATCTCTGTATGCTTTGCTAATTAAATATTCATCGCTAAAACCATTACCACCATGTATTTGCACACCTTCATCTACCACAAAGTCTAGCATTTCGCTACCATACACTTTCAGCATGGCACACTCAATGGCAAATTCTTCGGCTGCGCCTAATAATGCTTGGTTAAAAGGCACACCGCTGCGTTCAAGATCTTTTTCTTTTTCATCAATCCATTTTGCAGTACGGTACAAGGCACTTTCGCACACCCATAATTTAATACACATGTCAGCTAGCTTGTGCTTTATAGCGCCAAACTTAGAGATAAGTAATTTAAACTGTTCTCTAGTATTGGCATACTGAACACTGGTATCGGCAGCACGTTTAGCACCACCAAGTGTAGCAGCATCTAATTTTAGACGACCAATATTTAAAATGTTGAAAGCAATGATATGACCCTTGCCAATTTCACCCAATAAGTTCTCTACTGGTACTTTACAATCTTGAAAATACAACTGCACAGTAGACGAGCCTTTAATGCCCATTTTGTGTTCTTCTGGGCCTTGCGTAAAGCCTTCAAACCCACGTTCTACTATAAAACCAGTGAATTTATCGCCATCAATTTTGGCAAATACAGTGTACACATCTGCAAAGCCACCGTTGGTAATCCAGCATTTTTGCCCATTTAAAATGTAATTTTTTCCATCTTCACTTAAAGTGGCCGTTGTTTTTGCACTTAAAGCATCGCTACCACTGTTTGGTTCGGTAAGGCCATAAGCACCTTTCCACACACCACTAGCCAGTTTAGGTATGTATTTTTGTTTTTGATCTTCGGTGCCAAAATATAAAATAGGTAAGGAGCCAATGCCTGTATGCGCTGCAATAGCTACACTAAAAGAATAACCGCCACCGAGCCCTTCATTAACAATGGTGGAGGTAATAAAATCTTTACCAAGGCCACCCAAACTTTCAGGGAAAGAGGTAGATAGCAAACCTTGTTCACCAGCTTTTTCCATTAAAGATGGCATTAAGCCTGGCTCCATTTTATCAATACGATCTAGTATTGGGTCAATTTCTGTGTGTAAAAACTGGTGACACATATCCATCACCATTATTTGTTCTTCATCAAAATCTTCTGGTATAAACGTATCAATAGCGTTACTGTCTTTAATAATCCATTCGCCACCTTTTAATGCGGTTGCTGTTTCTGTAGTAGTGCTCATGGCAAGAATATTTAAGTATTATTATAAATTTTTATGTTATGAACTGTTTGTTAGATATTCAACTTCGTTGCGTCGCACACTGCAACAGTTAGATTATATATTTGGCTTCAGTCTCTATATATAGTCACATCCAGCTAATTTAAATAATCCTACAAACCCGATAGCTATCGGGTCCCAGTTCAGACCAGATTGTCATACACCTGCTGAAACACTTTTTTCACCACCTCAATCTCTTCTTTACTTACGCCTATCAATGCCTCGGTCATGGTTTGGTTAGCTAGATCAATGGTTTGCGATTGTAGGCTTTTTGCATTATCTGTAAGGCAAACTAAATTAATACGCCTATCAGCAGCAGAGTCAGTACGTTTAACCAACTGTTGTTTCTCTAAATTGTCTATTAACCTCGTAATGCTTGGCTTATCTCTAAATGTGCGGTTGCACAATTCTTGCTGGCTCAAGCCATCTTCTTTCCACAAGTGATATAAGATACTCCATTGTTCTATGGTTATTTCAAGGCCTGCAGCTCTGAAATTTTTTTGTAAACGTCTGGCAACAGCTGTACTAGCCATACCATTGATGACGCTGTACAATTCTCCTCTTTTAAACTGGTTGTTTGGCATATAGTTGTTTATGCAACTAATCAAAGATAGAAACCTTTTTTAAATGCCAAAGAATTTTGTTGTTAAATTTTACGATGATTATAGAGGCTAAATTGTTTCTTTGTCACTATGTTAGTATTTATTATAATAATGGTGGCATTAATGGCAATGTATTTATTTATTATGCTTACTTATCGCCATTGGTTTTTAAAATTGTCTTTATTTAAACCCAATAGCATGGTTCAGCCAGCTACCAATTTTACTGTTATTATCCCCGCAAGAAATGAAGCTGCTAATATTGGTAATTGTCTAAGTTCTATTTTAGAGCAACATTATCCCACACATCTGTTCGAAATTATTGTAATTGATGATTTTTCAACCGACAATACTGCCGCTATTATTGAACAATTACAAGTATCTCATTCTAATTTACGCCTAATAAAATTAGCAGATATTGTATTTGACAAGCAACTAAATTCTTACAAAAAGAAAGCAATAGAAATAGCGATTGGTCAGGCTACAAAAGATTGGATTGCGACCACCGATGCAGATTGTGTAGCACAACCCAATTGGCTAGCCTTGTTTAATAATTATATTCAGCAAAATGATGTGGTATTTGTAGGCTCTCCGGTAGTATTTACAAGTGATGGTAGTGTGCTACAAACCTTTCAATGTATTGATTTTATGGCATTGCAAGGCGTAACTGCTGCATCTGTTTCTGCTGGTTTTCATGCCATGTGCAATGGTGCAAATTTAGCTTTTAAAAAAGCAGTTTTTTTTGAGGTAGACGGCTATAAAAATGTAGATGCTTTAGCAAGTGGCGATGATATGTTCTTAATGAATAAAATACAAACTAGGTATCCTAAAAATATTGGTTTTTTATACCATCAACACGCAGTCATTTCAACCTTGCCAATGCCTACAATTAGTAGTTTTTTAAACCAGCGCATACGCTGGGCTAGTAAAACGAATAATTATAAAGATATGCGTATAGTTGCTATTTTGTGGATGGTACTATTGCTAAATATAGGATTAGTAATAATGCCTTTTTTAGCTGTATTACAACCAGTATTGTTGCTTTATTGGCTGGGGTTGCTTGCAGTAAAAACTTTTGTAGAAGCTTTGTTTGCATTTAATATTGCTACCTTCTTTGCAATAAAATTGAAAGCTTGGTATTTGTTTTTACAGTTGCCTCATCTTCTTTACACTGCTTTAGCGGGATGTTTCGGGCTTTTTGGTACTTACCAATGGAAAGACCGTACTGTGAAATAATTATGCTTTTCTTAACCAAGGTTTATCATTTTCAGGCATCCAAGCATAAATAATCATAACAACCATTGCAATTAATAAAATTGGTAACAGTAAGATGTTTTTCATAATTGTTGTGTTTTAGATATGACTTGAGCAATTGAAATTCGTTTAAATTGTTTAAAAACTTTGCCGTAAAATATTTATCTAAATAGGTATCTTCATTTTGTGCTAGTAGTTAAAAACAATTCTGCGTTTGGTAAGCGACTTTTTAAAAATAAAGGTGCTTCAATTGGTTTGATACTGATCGTTTGTAATTTGCTGCTTGCAGTATTTGCTTATTTTTTGTCGCCCGATCATTCTACCAATGCCAATCATATTATAGCTGAAATTGGCAGTAAACAACCCGGTTTTACTATATACGTTTTACGGTTGCCAAAAGAGTACCAAGTAGCTACGTCATTTTTCTCGCAGTTAATAAATGGCACAACAGATAATTATCAGTTAGTACCTATTAGTACTTATCAATTAAAGGGTGACAGTTTAGTGTATCAAAAATTTGTAGATGATAGCATTACAGAGCAAAAAACGATTAAAAATACAGAAACTATTAGCAAAAACATTACTAAGCAAACCTTCTACTTAGGTACCGATAAATTTGGTAGAGACATTTTAAGTAGATTGATTGTAGGTACACGAGTCAGCCTAGGTGTGGGTTTAATAGCGGTGATTATTTCCTTGTCTATAGGTATTTTTTTAGGCGCTATTGCTGGCTATTTTAAAGGGTGGGTAGATGATGTGGTGATGTGGGTTATCAATGTAATTTGGAGCATTCCAACATTGTTATTGGTATTTGCTATCACGTTGGTTTTGGGTAAAGGTTTCTGGCAAGTATTTATTGCCGTAGGCTTAACTATGTGGGTAAATGTGGCTCGCCTAGTACGTGGGCAAGTATTGGCAGTAAGAGAGCTAGAGTATATAGAAGCTACACGAGCATTAGGTTACAGCCATACCAGAACCATTGTAAAGCATATTTTACCCAATATTCTGGGTCCTGTAATAGTAATTGCTACCAGCAATTTTGCATCGGCAATTGTAATAGAAGCTGGGTTAAGTTTTTTAGGCGTAGGTGTGCAGCCACCGCAGCCAAGCTGGGGCTTAATGATTAAAGAGAATTATAATTTCATTATTACGCATAATCCTATGTTGGCACTAGCGCCAGGTATTGCTATTATGCAATTGGTATTAGCTTTTAATTTATTAGGTAATGGCCTACGTGATACGTTGAACGTAAAAGCAAAACTTTAGATGCCAACTACTAAATTGGTAAGGGTTTCATAGAGATCAAAAAGAGCCGCTGCTCGAAAGTGACTTCCTGTAATTAGATTATTTATTACTAGTTCACACCAGCAACAACCGCCTCTTTATAAATTTTTTGTACCAAACCTTGTAATACTTTACCTGGACCAACTTCTGTAAAGTTAGTAGCACCATCTGCCACCATTGCTTGTACACTTTGCGTCCAGCGTACAGCACCAGTTAATTGGTCAATTAAGTTTTGTTTTATCTCTAACGGATTTGTAACCGCGTTTGCTACTACGTTTTGGTATACCGCACACGTAGGTATGTTGAAAGTAGTTGCTTCAATGGCTGCAGCTAATTCTGCTTTTGCAGGAGCCATTAACGGGCTATGAAACGCACCGCCTACTGGTAATACCAATGCACGTTTTGCGCCAGCAGTTTTCATTCGCTCACAAGCTATTTCAATGCCTTTTAACGAGCCACTAATTACCAACTGGCCAGGACAATTGTAGTTGGCAGCTACCACTATTTCGCCAGTTTCTGCTTGTATTGCTGCGCAAATTTCTTCTACTCTGTCATCAGCCAAAGCCAATACTGCGGCCATAGTAGATGGATTGATGTCGCAGGCTTTTTGCATGGCATTTGCACGAATACTTACCAGTTTTAAAGCGTCTTCAAATTGTAGCGTACCATTTGCTACCAAGGCAGAAAACTCACCCAAAGAATGACCTGCAACCATATCTGGCTTAGCACTTTCAATGGTTTTATATGCAATTACTGAGTGTAAAAATACCGCCGGTTGAGTTACATTAGTTTGCTTTAAAGCCTCGTCAGTACCAGTAAACATTACCTCGCTGATATTGAATCCTAAAATATCGTTTGCCTGTTCAAATAACTGCTTTGCTACTGGGTTTGTATCGTATAAGTTTTTACCCATACCACTAAACTGAGAGCCCTGACCCGGAAAAATAAACGCTTGTTTACGCATAAAAAAAATTGAGGAACAAAAGTAAGGAAGTAGCTTGCAAGTCAATAGATGATTATTCTGTTTTATGCAATTACACAACACCAAAGGCATCGTATTACGTACCGTAAAATATGGCGATAGCAGCGTTATTACCACGGTGTACACAGAACTTTTTGGTATACAGAGTTACATTGTAAAAGGTGTGCGACAATCATCAAAAAAATCGCAAGGCAAGGCCAACTATTTTCAACCTTCGTCCATTTTAGATATGACGGTGTACCATAATACGTTGAAGCATTTACAATTTGTAAAAGAATACAATTGGGCTTATTTGTACGAAAATGTACTGTTTGATGTTGTAAAAAATACGGTGGCTTTGTATGTGGTAGAATTGTTACAGCATAGCTTAAAAGAGCCTGAAGCGAACCCTGAATTATTTTACTTGATAGAAGATACATTGAAGCAATTGGATAGGGGTAACGCAACCTTAACAGCTAATTTGCCACTGTATTTTACACTACATTTAGCAAGTGAATTAGGCTTTGAAATTCAAGGTAATTATAATAACGAAACACCCATTTTTGACTTGGCAGAAGGTATGTTTACCCATATTTTGCCAGATCATCAACATTACGTAACTGGCGAATTGGCTGCTGCAACTAGCCAACTAGCATCGATTAATTTTTACAATGATTTAGAAGAGATTCGGTTAAATAAAACTATTCGTAGGCAATTGTCAGATACGTATTTGCAGTTTTTGGCACTGCATATTTCTGACTTCGGAGAACTGAAAAGCTTACCTATTTTGCAGGAGATACTGAGCTAGTAGTTAATGATTCTAAGGGGCGCCTTTTTACTTTCATAAAAAAAAACATAAGCCTGATACTACTAATTATTGCTAAACTTAGCCCATAATTAAACCACATATTTGCTGTATTTATGTCTAAATCAGTAATCTTGGCTTTTTCGTAGGTGATAGTCAAAAATCTATTGGGCCAGCCATACGTATCCTGCCTAAACAGAAAATCTGTTCCAATATTGGCTGAAGTAGCTGTAAGAACAAAGAATGAAATAGTAGCAACTAGCACAACTGCCGATACTTTTTTCATAAATAAAATTTTCGTGTATTGGATTAGATTACAAAATTAGGTATAGTGGTTATAGAAATTATGTTAAAAGCAAATTACAATCTAGTAACGACTTTTTATTCCTTAAAGTTTACATTAGTAGAAATTATTTTATAATAAGGGTTGGTTTGCTATTTATCGTAATGTTTCCTTTGCTATCAAGATTATTTATTAATATAATGCCAGGTTGTTTACCAGGCGTAAAACTACCCAATTGTTTATCTAGATTAAGCGCCTTTGCACCATTAATGGTAGCCCATGATAACAATTCTATTAATGGTATTTCTGGAAAATGGTGAGCAATCGTTTGAATTTCGCTGAGGATAGATAACTGATGATTACTGGCCAAACTATCTGTACCTAATACAATATTGCAGTTGTTTTTTCTAAATAAAGGGATAGGTGGTAGTTGGTTTTCGATGTATTGATTGGCATTGGCACAAAGGCAAAAAATATACGCTTGCTTCTGTTGTTTTAGAAAATCTATATCAGCTTGACTTGTAAAAGTATCATGTACCAATAGAAGTGTTTTAGGCGATTGCATTTGTGGTAAAGCCGTCTGTAAACTGTTTACTTGTGAAGGTTTAAAAAATACTGAAACATCTATACCAATGGTTTCGTACAATTTATTAAACAACCCTTTGCCAGATAAAAAAAAGTCGTTTTCGTCTTTGGTTTCTTGATTGTGAATAGATGAAATATGCTGCGATGCAACGCTGTCAACTAGTTGAAATAATTGTGGCGAAACCGAATAAGGTGCATGTGGCACCATAACTGTATTGTGCGGAAAATGTGCCACAAATGCATTGTAAACAGCTAATGCAGCATCAAAACGTTGTTGCGCTATTGTTGGTGAAAAACCACTTACCTCAATAAAATTCTGGTATTGTAAATTGCCCTTTAGCTTTTGTGAAAGTGTTAATGCGTTGTTGCTAATATCGCCAACGGCTACAATGCCATTTTCTATCATCGTATTTTCTGCATGTACAATGGCTTGCATAATTTCTCCTTCACCACTATGTCGTAGTTGTAAAATATGCAATATAAAATCTACCAATCCAGTATGTTGAGGTATCATGCCTTTCATGTGGCTGAGCTCTAAATGGCAATGGCAATTAATAAAACCGGGTGTTAATAACCCTTTTAGTTCTTGAATATTATCACCTGCGTCTTCTTTAGATATAATAGTTTCTACAATACCTTTTTCATCCGTAATTAATACCGATTGATTATTTAATATATTACTGCCAGTAAATAGGTAATCTGCTAGATATTTTAAATATGCCACATGATAATTTTAGGCAGTAAAGTTCTACAGTATTGCTATTAGCGCTGCTACTATTTTGGTAAAACAATTATGGCTGTTTTATAATAGTAACACCTACATTTTCGCCTGCAAAACCAATTTTATTAGTACTTAAAAAACTAATAATTTCTAGGTTTATTTGCTCTCTTAAGCTAATAAATTCTGCTAAATTTTGATCCATTGTTGTGTAATAATTTACCTCATAAATGTGCGCATTTTTCCCAGTTTCTTTAAAAGAAACTAATGCGTTTTCTATAGCAGTTTTTTGTAAAATCTGTTTAATTGTTGGTGTAATTAATTGTAATTGTGTAAGTGCTGTAGCAAGGTTAATTTCTAACTGTAGCGAGCCTTTGCGCTGTGTACGCAGGCTTATATTGTCTACAATGCTATCAACCATTTGCTTATTGGGTACAGAAATATATGTCTTTTCATCGGTTCTAATTCTAGTGCTACGTAAGCCAATTTTTTCAATAGTACCACTAAATACATTGACCTTAACGTAATCACCTACAGTAAAGGGTTTATCAAAAAAAATAATGAAGGATGCAATTAAATTTTCTAGGCTTTCTTTAGTAGATAAAGCGATGGCGGCACCTGCGATACTAAGGCCTGTAATAAGGTTGCCAATATTTTTGTTAAAAGCAAAATGTATAATTAACAACACTCCAATTATAACTAACAACACTTTGAAAAAATCTTTAAAAAAGATAATCAATTGGTTGTCTGTTTGGTCGGCAGATTGAATGGCTTTTTCATGTAATATCATAGCCATAAAATCTATTATTCTAAGACAAAGCCAAATAAAAGACAATATCAAGGCCATTTTACATGCTCCATCTATTATTTGAAATAATGATATTTTGTATACATTGAAATTCAAATAGTTGGGATATTCTAACTTATCTAGCGCAATGAACGAAATGAATAGAAAGAGAAATAAATCTAACGGCGAAATGATTAGATTAACAAATGCAGCTTTGCGTAAATTTTTATTGCTTTTAGATACAATTTTATATAGCAGACCCGCAAAGTATTTGGAAATAAATCGTTTTAATATTAAAGCTCCTAATATTGTTACTAGCACCTCTAGATATAAAGAAATAGTATTGCCAAATAATATTTGTTGAAGAAAATGTTGCATGGTGCAATTTACAATATGGTATAAACTTCTAAGCCTTCTTTGGTTAAAATATAAGCTTTATTTTGCAGTAATACTAATTTTGTAGCTTTAAGCAATGTAACAGGTAACTTCATATTAATAAATTGAAGCTGTTTAGGATTGGCTGCATAATAGTTTAAACTGTCATGGCCACGTAAATAATTGTCTGTGACTTGTACATCTTGCCAGTTGGTAATGGCATATTGATTTTTTAAACCACCATAATAATCAAAAATTGTCCAGCCCTTTCTTGTATTATACAGGTACAGTAGGCCATTCATATCAATAATGGTTTGTGGTGTTGCACTATCGTCAAAGAGTAATCTAAAATCAGATGTTTCCAATAATAACTTACCGGTTTCATCAATTTTTTTTAGCTTACTTTCTAACTCGTCAAACAGCCAAATATTGTTGTCGTAACTTTGAGCAATTGCTTTTACTTGTAAAATATTTTGCTGCCTAAGGTTAATGGTGTTTCTATTATTTAGTTGTTTATCAAGCATGACAATCATTGCAAAATCCTTATAATATACCAATATTTTTAAAGGATTGCTTACATCAATGGTAAAGATGCTTCCATAGCGTTTTACATCGTTAAAAATACCTACACTATCAAATTTATTATTAAGTTTTTTTATTTGATTGGTTGCTGTGATTAAAAAAATATTACCCAAATTATCTACCGAAAAATTTACAAATTCACCATTAATCGTTTTGCTATGTTTTAATTTAAATGTACTGTCAGTTAAAGCTTTCACCTGAAAACAATAACTACAAAAGGTAAGAATTAATAATATTTTTAATCGAGCCATTTGTGTAGTTGTACATTGTTACCATCAAACGATGCGTAAGTAAAGTTAGTAATCCAATCGCCTATATTAATGTATCTGCTGGTATTTGATAATGCAAAATCGATTGGCAAATGTCTGTGACCAAATACAAAATAATCATAGTGTTTTTTTGTAAGTATTTCTTGGCAATACATCAACAGCCATTCTTTGTTTTCACCCATAAAATATGATTCACTAGTACCTGTTCTTTCTTTACTTTTTTGACTAAAGTAATTAGCCAATCCCATACCAATACTAGGATGTAGCTGGCCAAATAACCAATTACAAAGTGGATTGCGAAATATTTTTTTTAAAAACTTATAGCCATGATCTGCCGGTCCTAAACCATCACCATGACCAATATAAAATGACTTGTTATTAAATTGGTATGTTTTAGGATGATGGTGCACTGGAATATTAAACTCTTGCTCAAAATAGCCATTCATCCACATATCGTGGTTGCCTACAAAAAACTCAATTTTAATACCACTATCCGTCAGTTCGGCAAGCTTGCCAAAAATGCGTGTATAGCCTTTTGGAACTACGGTTTTATACTCGTACCAAAAGTCGAACATATCACCAACGATAAAAATTATTTCAGCATCACGCTTTATTGAATCTAAAAGTGCTACTACTTTTTTCTCACGTACAAGGCTGTCAGTAACATTAGGCGCACCCAAATGAAAGTCAGACAAAAAATAAATTTTTTTAGCAGGTTGTAAATCCATGCAATAAATATAGTGAGTTCGATATTTATCTAACCATCAATTAAAAAACAAAATACTTCTTTAGGGCCATGAACGCCAACCACTAAAGTTTTTTCAATATCAGCGGTACGACTTGGACCTGTTGCTAAAGTAATAAGTGACGGTAGGTTAGCAACGTATTTTGTTTTAATTAATTGCAGGCTGTCTTTAATGTCATACACCAATTGGCTAGTATAAGCAATACAAATATGCACCGGTGCATACACACTTACGCTTCTACCACTTGGTTGTGCGGCACTTAAAACCATGCTACCTGTTCTTGCAACAAGGCTTTCGCAAGTAGTAATACTGGCATCGCAAGTGGCTAAGTCTGTTGCAGAACAATTGCTAAAGCCATTGGCTGATAATTGTTCTTTTAGCACATCTTCTTGGCACAAAATTTTGTGCCAATTTCTAGCTGTAGCCAAGGCATTAAGGTTATTAGCAACCTCACCTATATCAGCACAAAAAGAAAATTTACCCAAAAGGGTAGTAAAATTTTCTGCAAACTCGATTTCTAATTCTTGTGTAGATGGTAAAAACACATTATCATTTGTATTGCCACCAGCAAAAGGAACAGGCACTGGGTTCACCAATGCCTGTCTTATTTTACTTAATATATTTTCTCTCGAATTACTCATCTCAAATTATGCAATTGTATTATCGCCTTCAATAGGCACAATAGTCGTTTCTGGTGGTGCAATCACAATTTCAGGTTCTGCTTCCAGAATTTTTTTAGGTTCAAATGGACGTTTTCCAATTAATATTTCCACATCGCTTTTGTGCAATACTTCTTTAGATAATAGCTCTTTTGCTAATATTGCTACCTGTTCTTTTTTCTCAGTTAAAAGTGCTAAAGTTTGCTTGTAAGCCTTATCAATAATAGCTTTTACTTCTTCATCTATAATTTTACCAGTGCCTTCGCTAAATGGTTTGGTAAAAGTATTTTCTGATGTAGGATCATAGAAGCTTACGTTGCCAATTTTATCGCTCATGCCATAGGCAGTAACCATACCGTAAGCGATACGTGTGATTTGTTGTAAATCGTTTGATGCGCCAGTTGATATTTTTCCAAAGAAAATTTCCTCACTTGCTCTACCACCTAAAGTCATACAAATTTGATCCATCAATTGATCTATATTGTACAAATATTGCTCAGTTGGTGTGTATTGTGCGTAGCCTAACGCAGCAGTACCTCTTGGCACAATGGTTACCTTTAACAAAGGATATGCATGTTCTAAAAACCAACCACAAACAGCATGGCCAGCTTCATGATATGCAATGATTTCTTTTTCGTGTGGTGCAATAATTTTATTTTTCTTTTCCAAGCCACCAATCACTCTATCAATCGCATCTTGAAAGTCAATCATATCAACAGATTGCTTGTCTTTACGAGCTGCAATTAAAGCAGCTTCGTTACATACATTGGCAATATCTGCGCCTGCAAAACCTGGTGTTTGTTCGGCTAATTTTAATACATCTAGCTTTTCAGAAACTTTAATAGGCAATAAGTGTACTTTAAAAATCGCTTCACGGCCTTTTACATCAGGTTTATCGATAGTTATTTGTCTATCAAAACGACCAGGGCGTAGTAAGGCTGTGTCTAGTACATCTGGTCTGTTGGTTGCAGCCAAAATAATAATACCAGTATCGCCTCCAAAGCCGTCCATTTCAACCAATAATTGGTTCAATGTATTTTCACGCTCATCGTTACTCATCATCATGTTCTTACCACGCGCCCTACCAATGGCATCAATCTCATCTATAAAAATAATACATGGAGCTTTCTCACGAGCTTGTTTAAATAAATCACGCACACGGCTAGCACCTACACCTACAAACATCTCAACAAAGTCGCTACCACTAAGGCTAAAGAATGGCACTTGAGCTTCTCCGGCCATTGCTTTTGCAAGTAAGGTTTTACCAGTCCCAGGAGGGCCAATTAATAAAGCACCTTTTGGTATTTTACCGCCAAGAGCAGTATATTTTTTAGGGTTTTTTAGGAAATCTACAATTTCCATTACCTCAACTTTCGCTTCATCTAAGCCCGCAACGTCTGTAAATGTGATATTTACTTTAGTACCGCCTTTTTCAAATAAAGTAGCTTTCGATTTGCCAATATTGAAAATACCACCTGGACCGCCGCCGCCGCCTGGGCCACCGCCCATTTTGCGCATTAGCAAAATCCATACACCTACAAACATGATGATCGTTACCAGAAAATTAATAACAGTGCTGCTAAAAAATTCTGGGTCTTTAACAACTGTTGCAGATAATTCTGGTAAATGTTTTTCTGCATAAAAATCAGTTAATCTTTTTTCAAATGCATTCCAATCGGTAACTTCAAATTGAAAAACGGGTGGATTTTTAGCTTTATCAGCATCTACACGTTTGCCTATTTTTTTTATATAAAATTCTTTATTAATGCTATCGGCCTTAATAAAAACTCTTACAATATTGCTACTGCCATTGGTTACTTTATTAATTTTCTCAACATCACCTTTAACAAGCATTTCATTTTTAAAATCTTGCTCAGATATATTGATAAAATCTGGCTTCATGTTGGTGAAGAAAGAGCCAATTAATACCGCAAAAATGATGGTGTAAATCCAGTAAATACTAAATTTTGGTGTTTTGCGAGAAGGTTTTTCATCGCTACCATTAACTGGTTGAAAAGGAAATTTTGTTGGTTGTTTATCTTCTTTTGCCATAAATACTTGCTATGAGAAATAAATAATGCTTGTGTGTATTAAAAAGTTCAAAATGATAACTTAAAAATTAATCATCATGCCCATGAGAAACTGCGTCGCTCCACATATCTTCTAAATTGTAAAACTTGCGTTGTTCAGGATGCATAACGTGTACAACAATGTTAACATAATCAATTAAAATCCATTGCGAAGTGGTTTTACCCTCGTGTTTATAGGGTATTTCGTCGCAAATTTCTTTTACGTTATACTCAATATAATCGGCGATGGCTTTTACTTGTGTAGTAGATGATGCCTCACAAATAATAAAAAAATCGGCTACAGCTTCTGGTATTTTGCGTAGGTCTAAGCTAATAATCTGTTCGCCTTTTTTATCTTTTATAGATGAAATGATAGCCTTGAAAAATTTTGAATTGCGTGTAACACGTGTTACACTTTTTGGACGGGTTTCTAAAACTGACAACTGTGACAACAATAAATAATTTAAATGAATGTAATGGATGACGATTGAGGGTTTGTTTTATTTTAAGAAATGTAAATTTCGTAAAATTTGATGTACAAAAACTCAATAATTGACTTCTATCTTTGCATCAAAAATAATACTTCTTTGTTACCCATCATAGCTAAAAACAAAATAGGGCAACCCTTTATACAATTTGACACGATTGATAGTACCAATAGTTATGCCATTGACAGTTTGCAAGCAAATTTGGCTGCACACGGCACCGTTTACTTTGCACACCACCAAACCGCAGGTAAGGGGCAACGTGGTAAAACTTGGATGACTGAGCCAGGAACAAATATTATTTTATCGGCCGTATTAGATTGTAATGGGTTGCTAATGCAGCACCAGTTTTTACTAAGCGTGGCAATGGCTTTGGGCTGCTACGATTTTTTTAGCGCATTGGCTGGTGATGAAACGCTTATAAAATGGCCTAATGATATTTACTGGCGTGACAGAAAGGCAGCAGGTATATTAATTGAAAATGTTGTGAGAGGTAGCAATTGGGCTTGGGCTGTGGTTGGTATTGGTATTAATATTAATCAAACAACATTTGCCGAAGTAGCAAAAAATCCAGTCTCGCTAAAACAAATAACTGGTAAAAATTTTGATACCATTGAGCTTGCAAAGCAATTGTGCGATTGCTTAGAAAAACGCTATCAACAAGTTGTAAATGATGATTTTGAACATTTGCTAGATGCATATAATCAGTATTTATATAAAGCTAAGCAAGTAGTAAGCTTAAAAAAAGATAGTGCAGTGTTTAAATGTACCATTGATGGTGTAAACAAGCACGGGCAGCTTTTGGTAACAGGTGCTGCGCAGGAAAGCTTTGACTTTGGAGAGGTTGAATGGGTAATATAAGTAAATGCTTGAAAACAGAAACGTCAACAAACTTAGCCTAAAAAAGCCTTGTTGGCACGCCACGCACATTTGCTTAGCGGCATGCCAACAAGGACAGAAACTGATTTGTCCTAATTCTATTTATTACATAAAGTCTGGTGGAATAGAATATGGTTTCAGAAAGTATATCATAGGCCATAAATAGCATTTGTGTATTGCTTGGTTCGGTTTATACTTTCTAAAAACTTTTGAATATATAAAACTCTCAGACCTTACCAAGTATGCCAAAGAAAAATTATTATTCACTTTTGAGCTTATAGCATTGGGGGCATTATACTGAATACCAATAGGAACGATAATATCTTCAGCCTCGTAAACTTTGTAATCTAATTTCTCATTTTTAATGCGCTGGAGTCCTATGTTTAACGCATTAAATAAATCCTCGTTTCTTTTATTACCATCCAAAGTAGAGGCATAATAGGTAATAGAGTCTAATTTATCAATTCTAAACTTAATTGTAAATAAAAATTCTAAGTTTTTATCGCCAGTAATATTGGTATCTAAGGCTTTAACTATTTCGTCCGAAATAATGGTATATATTCTCTTACGAATACTATCAGTGTAGGTATCTGTTTTTAATAAACGTGTTAGTTTATTAGCGTTTGATTGTGCAGATATCTCTTTAAACAATAAGAATGTCAGAGAAATAAAAAATATTTTTTTCATGAATTGTTGGTTTAAAATTAATGACATTTCTTACCCTTATCACCAGAACTGTATTGTTGAGCTAGTGCCTGAGCTGCCAGAACATCAATATTGTATTTGTTT